>DASPOZ010000253.1:0-8375 GCA_035625755.1 Candidatus Sulfotelmatobacter sp. | reverse complement strand
ACCACCACGACGAGGTGTACGCCATCCGCTCCGGGAACGAGCGGGTGTTCGCCATGGGCATGCTCCAGGCCGGCTACCTGGGCCGCCTGTTGACGGACTGGCTGGGGGACGGCGCCCTGCGCCGGTTCCGCATCCGCTTCGCGGCCCGGGTGCATCCCGGAGACGTCCTGACGTGCAAGGCACGGCTCACACAGGTGCGCCGGGACGGGGGGGGGACGCAGGTGGAGTGCGACGCCTGGGTGGACAACCAGGAGGGGCAGAAGGTCATTGTGGGATCGGCGGCGGCCGAGCTCCGCGGATCAAGGCCCTAGGATCGGCCCGCCGGCCCAGAAAGGGACGGGGTGCGCTTCGGCTTCATCTTCTTCGCGCGGGATCTGCACGCCGTAGGCCCCGTGGCTCGGCTGGGAGAGGAGCAGGGGTTCGATCTGATCGGGTTGTGCGATTCGCCGTCGCTGGCGTTCGATCCGTACGTGGCCCTGACCATCGCGGCGCTGCACACCACCCGGGTCCGCCTGGGCACCGGCGTGACCAACCCGCAGACGCGGCACCCGCTCATCCTCGCCAACCTGGCTGCGGCGCTGGAACAGCTCGCCCCCGGCCGCTCCTTTCTCGGGATGGGGACCGGGAATAGCGGCGTGCGCCATGCCGGCGCGGGACCGGCCACGTTGGACGCGCTCTCCCGCGCGGTGCGGACGGCCCGCGCCCTCTTGGGCGGGGAGGCCGTGGAAAGTGCCGGCGTCACCATGACGGTGAAGGGCGCCGGCCAGCGGGTGCCGATCCACCTGGCGGGCAGCGGCCCCAAGAGCCTACGGCTGGCGGGGCAGATCGCGGACGCCGTGTGGATCAACCTCGGCGTCACGCCCGAGGTCGTGGGGGACGGCATGCGCTGGGTGCGCGAAGGCGCCGAGGCCGCGGGGCGCGACCCGCGGAGCATCGAGACCTGGGTTTTCGCCGTGGGCGCCGTGCGGGGCGACCGGGCCCAGGCGGTGGACGAGGTGAAGGGCGCCGCGGTGGCCATCGCGGCCTACATCCTCCCGGGGGACGCCACGGCCAAGCGGATCCCGCCGGCCGTCCAGGGCAAGGTGGCGCAGCTCCTCCGCGAGTACCAGTACGGCCAGCACCTGACGCCCGGCCATACGGCCAACCATCAGCTGGCGGACCGGCTCGGCCTGGCGGACTACCTGCTGGAACGGTTCGCCATCTCCGGCACGCCCGAGGACTGCCGGGCGAAGCTGGCGCGGCTGCGGGACTGCGGCGTCCAGAACGTCTGCCTGAGCCTGAGCGCCGCCCCGGACCTCCCGGGATACGTGCGGGGCTTCGGCGAACAGGTCCTCCCGGCGCTGCGCTGAGGGCGATTCGACCATGGGAATGGGCATGACCGTCGGCGACCTCCTCACGCGCCACGCGCGCCGCTGGCCGCACCGCGTGGGCCTGGAGGACGCGGGGCGGGTCTGGACCTTCGGCGCATGGAACGCCCGCGCCAACCGGCTGGCCAACGCCATGGTGGCCAGCGGCATCGGGCGCGGCGACCGGGTGGCGATCCTGAGCCACAACCGGGAAGAACTGGTGACCGCCTACCTGGCCACCCAGAAGATCGCCGCCGTGCCGGTGCCCATGAACTTCCGGCTGGCCAGCGGAGAGATCGCCCACATCTTGGATGACTCCGGCGCGCGACTGTTCCTCGTGGAGACGGATCTGGCGCCGGTGGCAGGCGAGGCGGCCGCCGCGCGGCCGAACCTTTCCCTGGTGGAGATCGGCGGGCGCCGGCTGGAGGGCGCCCGCGAGTTCGAGGCCTTCCTGGCGCCCGGGCGGGACGCCGAGCCGGGCGTGGCGGTTCGCGAGGACGACGTGGCGTGCTTCCTCTATACCTCGGGGACCACGGGACGGCCCAAGGGCGTCGTGCACACCCATGCCGCCCACGTGGCCCTGAGCGTCGGTTGCGCCATGGAATACGGGCTGGCCCGGACCGATCGGGGGCTCAACATCGCCCCCGTCTACCACGTGGCCGGAATGCATTCCTGGTTCTTGCCGCACCTGTGGGTGGGGGCGACCAACGTCCTGATGCGCCGGTACGACGCCGCGGCGGCCGTGCGCGCCACGGCCGAGGCCGGCATCACGTCCCTCTACGCCGTGCCCACCCAGGTGGTGACCATGCTGCAGGCGCCGGAGCTGCCCCGCCTCCGGTTCCCCGCCCTGCGCCACCTGGTGACCGGTGGCGCGGCGAGCAGCGCGGCCAACCTGGCCCGGGCGGCCGAGGCCTTCACGTCCCGGATCTACAACCGCTACGGGCAGACCGAGGCCTCCGCGGCGCTGACCCTCCATCCAGAGGAGGCCGGGGGCCACCTGGACACGGTCGGCAAGCCCACCTTCATCACCGAGGTCCGCCTCCGCCGGCTGGACGATGCCGAGGCGGCCCGCGACTGCGGGCCGGGCGAAGTGGGCGAGATCCTGGTCCGCGGACCCCAGATGATGCGCGAGTACCACAACAGGCCGGACGAGACGGCCGGGGCGCTGCGGGGCGGGTGGGTGCGCACGCGGGACCTGGCCTCGCGGGACGCCGAGGGGTTCTACACCATCCGCGGCCGGCTGGACGACCTGATCGTCAGCGGCGGCGAGAACATCTATCCCCGGGAGGTGGAGGCGGTGCTCAACGCCCACGCCGGGGTCCTGCAGTCCGCGGTCATCGGCTCGCCGGACCCGACCTGGGGCGAGGTGGTGACCGCCTTCATCGTGCGCCGGGACCCGCGGCTCACCGAGGAGGCCGTGCTGTCCCACTGCCGGGCCAGCAAGGACCTGGCGCCGTTCAAGCGGCCCCGCATCGTCCGATTCGTGGAGGCGCTGCCGGCGAACCCCAGCGGCAAGTTCATGGTGCCGGAATTGCGGCGCTGGGCGGCCGAGGGCCCCCCCGTGGCCGTGGGACGAGCGGGGCGGACGGAGCAATGCGCGCATCGTGGAGGGCTCCCCGGGGGGACCACGGAAGGAGGAACGCCATGAAGCGGTGGATCGGTATCGGCGGCATCGCGGGGGTGCTGAGCCTCGCCCTTTCCGGCGCGGCCTGGGCCGCCGAGGGCAAATGGGTGACCCTGGCCCCCTTCCCCGAGCCCGGGGAAGAACTGGTGGGGGCGGCTGCGGGGGGCAAGGTCTACACCTTCCAGGGCCTCCGGCCGGTGTGGGTGCCCAAGGGCCTGGTGTACGAGTACGATCCGGGCACCAATACCTGGAGCAAGAAAAAGCCGATGCCGCTCCCCTCCCACCACACGGCGGTGGCGGAGATGAACGGCAAGCTCTACTTCTTCGGCGGGTTCGTCCTGCCGGCATCGGGCCCGCCCGCCTGGGTCCCCATCGACAATGCCTGGGAGTACGATCCCGCCGCGGATGCCTGGCGCCCCCTGGCCCCCATGCCCACCAAGCGCGGCGCCGCGGCCGCGGCCGCCGTCAACGGGAAGCTCTACGTCATCGGCGGCGCGGGGCCCTTCCCCTGGGACACCAACCAGAGCATCCATCCGGCGCGGCCGCATCGTTCGCTGGCGACGGTGGAGGAGTACGACCCGGCGACCAACGCGTGGCGTGAGCGGGCGCCGATGCCGACGGCCCGGAACCACGCCGCCATCGGGGCGGTGAAGGGGAAGCTCTACGTCATCGGCGGCCGCCTGGCCGCGGCCTTCATCACGGCCTTCCCCGGCAACGTCGACCTGGTCCAGGAGTACGACCCGGGCACCGATCGCTGGGCGCTGAAATCCCCCATGCCCACGGCCCGCAGCGCGGCGGGGTCGGCCGTGCTGGATGAGAAGATCTACGTGGCGGGAGGGGAACTGCAGACCAACGAGTATCTGGCGGCCTTCCGGGCCTTCGAGGCCTACGACCCGGGCACCAACTCGTGGGAACGGCTCCCCCACATGCCGTCGCCGCGCCATGGACTGGCCGTCGCCGCGGTGGGGAACCGGATCCACCTGGTGAGCGGCGATATCCAGTCCTCCATCGTCCCCCGGCCACCCAACGCCGAGTTTGACACCGGGGAGCACGACGCCTTCGAGGTGCCGTCCCGCTAGCGCCGGCGGTGCCCCGGCACGGAAAGGAGTTCCATGCGACCACGTATCTTCCTCTCGCAACCCGTCCCCGGCCCCGCCCTGGACATGCTCCGGGCCGCGGGCGACGTGGAGGTGGGCCCCGACACATCGCAGATCATGCCCAAGGCGCGGTACATGGAGCACATGCGCCGCTGCGACTTCCTGTTTCACATCATGCACGACACGGTGGACCGCGAGGTCCTGGACGCCAGCCCGAGCTTGAAGATCATCGCCAGCCAGTCCATCACCCCCGCCCTGGTGGACGTGGCCGAGGCCACGCGGCGCAAGATCCCGGTCACCACCATCCCCAACGTGGTCTACGAGGCCACGGCGGATCTGACGTGGGCCCTCCTGATGGCCGCCGCGCGCCGCATCCCCGAGGCGGACCGGGGCGTGCGGGCCGGGGTCTTCCCCGGATCCCAGTCCATCCACTTCATGGGACAGGGCGTCTTCCGGAAAACCCTCGGGATCATCGGGCTGGGCCAGATCGGGAAGGGCATGGCCCGCCGGGCCCGCGGGTTCGAGATGCGGGTGCTGTACTGGAAGCGGAATCGGCTGCGGCCCGAGGAGGAGGCGGAGTTGCGGGCGGAATACCGCCCCCTGGACGAGGTCCTGCGCGAGGCGGACTTCGTCTCGCTGAATGCCGCCTACAGCAAGGAGACCTACCACGTCATGGGCGCCCGCCAGTTCGCCCTGATGAGGCCTACCGCCATCTTCATCAACACCTCCCGCGGCCCCATGGTGGATGAGCAGGCCCTGGTGGACGCCCTCAAGTCCCGCCGCATCGTCGGGGCGGGGCTGGACGTGTTCGAGGGGGAACCCAAGGTGCATCCGGACCTGCTGGGCATGGACCAGGTGGTCCTCACCCCCCACATCGGCAGCGGCGTGCGCGACGTGCGGGAGGAGATCGCGGTGATCGTGGCAAACAACATCCTGGCCGCGATCCGCGGGGAGCGTCCCCCCAACACCTATAACCCGGAGATTTACGCCTAGGGGCCGGCGGCGCGGAGGCGCAGCGTGCGCAGCTTCATCGCGGGAGGGCGCGGCGGGACGTGGACGCGGCGCCGGGCGCTCCTGGCCCTGGGCGCTGCCGCGGCGGCCCCGGGCTGGCCCCGGGCCGGCGTGGCACGGGCGGACGCGACGGTGCGGTTGGGCTACCAGGCCACCCTCTGGGGGGCGCCGGCCATCGTGGCCGAGGAGGAGAAGCTTTTCGCCAAGGCCGGGGGCAACGTGGAGGTTCTCCGGATGTCCTCGGGGAAGGACATCCGCGACGCCATGGTGGCGGGGAAGACCGACGTCGGATCGCTGGGGGCCACGCCCTTCATCGTGGGCGCGGCCAAAGGGGATATCGTGGCCATCGCCATGGTGGCCTACGCCGGCAAGACCCTGGCCCTGGTGGCCGGAAAGGACACGGGCATCAAGGCGGTGGCCGACCTGAGGGGAAAGCGTGTGGGGTCGCAGATCGGCTCCATCACGGATCACATCCTTCAAAATGTCATCGTGCCCAGGGCCGGCCTCAAGAAAGGCGACGTTCAGGTCTTCAACACCAAGTTCCAGGACCACGTGGCCGCCCTGGCGGCCCATAGCATCGATGCCTTCGCCGGGGTGGATCCGTACCCGGCCATGGCGGAACATGACGGCCTGGGGGCCATCGTGATGGATTATCAGGACTACGACATCACGCCGGTGCTGCTGGCGGCCAACCGTCCCTTCGTCAGGGAGCACCCCGAGGCCGTGGTCCAGTTCCTGCGGGGGTGGCTCCTGGCCGTGAAGATCTTCCGCGAGCAGCCGGATCGTGCCGCCGAGGTCGTGTGGAACGCGTTCAAGGCCCAGGGCTACACCATGCCCCTCGCCGTGCTCCGCAAGGCGGTGGGGCGCCTGGACGTGAACCCGGAGTCCGTCCCGGCCCTGGGCCCCTACCTGACGGACCAGGCCAAGGTGCTGATGGGGCAGGGCCAACTCAAGGCCGTGCCGGACTGGAACGCAGTGCTGGTGCGCGAATACCTTCAGAAGGCGATGGGAGGGTGACGGTCGAGGGCGCGCCTACTCCAACTCGATTTCGAGGCGGGATCTCTGTAGGAGAGTGAGATAGGTCTCTCGAAGCGTCGGGGAAAGACGCTCAGCGAAAGCCTCTGTCAGCCCGTTGCACCGGATGAGCTTCTGGATATCGACGAGATCCTGGTCACGGCGGCCCCAGACCCCGCTGGCGATTTTGAAGGTGATGAGGGATTCGAGCGTGGGGTATCGGAGCCCATCGATTTCTACGAACGTGCTGGAGTCTGGCGAGGGATACACCACGGGGCTTTCCTGGGACCCAGCATGTTCGCCCGAGGTGATCACGTCGATGTTCACGACGTGTTCGGTCTCGCGGAGTCTCTTTCGCAGACCGGGTCCGCGGGGGACGATGCCCCGGCCGACCAGCGTCTCGTGGATCCGAGTCAAACCCTCAGGCGTGGTCACGATGTCGATATCCTCGGTGGCGCGGACGACGCCATACTGGCGGAGAGCGATGGCACCGACCACCGCAAACGGGATGCCCTCCTCGGCGAGCCGGCGGCGCAGGGATTCGAGGACGGCGGCCATGTCCCGCGCATGCAT
Organism: Candidatus Sulfotelmatobacter sp.; assembly: GCA_035625755.1. Taxonomy (GTDB): domain Bacteria; phylum Methylomirabilota; class Methylomirabilia; order Methylomirabilales; family DASPOZ01; genus DASPOZ01. Next base: position 1,710 of record DASPOZ010000253.1, on the reverse strand, counting down.
CCGGTCCCTCCGCAGCAGGTCGATCAGGCTTCCGGTGATCTGTTCGGCCATGCGGGCATTCTAGCCCGATACGGGATCATCCGCAAGACACAGTATGTGCCGGTCATTGCCGGGAACAGGTTGGGCATGCGGGCGCTGGTGAAGACACGGCGGGGGCCGGGGAACGTGGAGCTGCAGGACTGGCCCGAGCCGAAGGTCGGTCCGCGCGAGGTGCTCATCGAGATCGCGGCCTGCGGCATCTGCGGCACCGATGTGCACATCTACCACGACACCGTATCCTCCGAGCCGCCGGTGGTGCTGGGCCACGAGCTGAGCGGCGTGGTGGTGGAGGTGGGCGCGGAGGTGGACCACCTCAAGGCTGGGGACGCCGTGTCTGCAGAGACGCACCACGGGCTCTGCGGGGTGTGCCGGTACTGTCGCACCGGGTTCCCGCGGCACTGCCGGGCCCGGGGCACCATCGGCCGCCGCGTGGACGGGGCCTTCGCCCGCTACTTCAAGACGGACGTGGCCCGGGTGTACGCCCTGCCGCCCGGCGTGAACCCGCTGGCGGGCGCCATCACCGAGCCGCTCTTCACCTGCACCCACGCCGTCCTGGAGCGGGGCGAGGTGCGGGCCGGGGAACTGGCGGTGGTCCTGGGGCCGGGGGCCATGGGGCTGCTGGCGGCGCAGGTGGCCCGGGCGGCCGGCGCCACCGTGGTGGTGGCGGGGCTCACGGCCGACGCGCGCCGGCTGGGCTTAGCGCGGGACCTGGGGATCCCGCACGTGGTGGACCTGGAGGCGGAGGACCTGGAGGCGCTGGTCCGCGGGCTCACCGATGGCTACGGGGCCGACCTGGTGCTGGAGTGCTCCGGCGCGGCGCCCGCCGCGGCCCTGGCCGTACGCCTCCTGCGCAAGCAGGGGCGGCTGGTGCAGGTGGGCCTGGTGGGGTCCGCCGTGGCGCTGCCCCTGGACGAGATCACCTTCAACGCCCTGGACGTGCGGGGCGCCGTGGGCGCCACCGCCACGGCGAAGGAGACCGCCCTGCGCCTGCTGGCCGCGGGCGCCGTGCAGACGCGCCCGTTGGTGACCCATCAGTATCCGCTGGAGGCGTGGCGGGAGGCGTTCACGCGGTGGGAGGCCAGGGAAGGCGTGAAGCACGTCCTGATCCCTACGGGGTGACCCCCGCGGCGAGGAGCCATCGGATGCGGTTCGGGCTGCAGATCATCCCGGAGTTCGATACGGTCGAGGCCTTCGTGGAGGAGATCCAAGAGGCGGAGTCGCTCGGGTTCGATCCCATCATGCTGGCCGACGTCGTCGGGATCTCGAAGCTGCGGGGGCGCGACCTGTACACGAGCCTGAGCCTCTGCGCCTTCCACACGCGGCGGGCGCAGATCGGCCCCTGCGTCACCAGCCCGCCGGGCCGCCACATCGCCCTGACGGCCAACGCCATCTGCTCCCTGGACGAGTTGTCGGGGGGCCGGGCCATGCTGGGCCTGGGGGCGGGCGATACGCCGGTGTACCTCCTGGGACGGACGCAGGCCAAGCTGGCGGACCTGCGCGCCGCCGTCACGCTCTGCCGGGCGTTCTTCCGGCAGGGGGCGGCGACGTACGAGGGGAAACTCCTTCAATCCAACTGGAACCGCCCGCACATCCCCGTGCTCCTGGCGGGGGACGGGCCCAAGGCCCTGGAGCTGGCCGGCGAGGTGGCCGATGGGGCCGTGGTCGGGTCGG
>DASPOZ010000252.1:0-3412 GCA_035625755.1 Candidatus Sulfotelmatobacter sp. | reverse complement strand
CGTCTACCACTACCTCATCGCCATCGGCGCCATCGTGGTCGGCATTTCCCTGTTCCTCCCCGCGGGGCTGGCGGGGATCGTGCGGCAGGTGCGCGCGCGCCGCCTGGAGGCGGCGCCGTGACGCTTTTGGAGTGCCGGTCGATTACTAAGGCGTTCGGGGCCTTGGTGGCCCTCCACGGCGTGAACCTGCGCCTCGAGGCCGGCGAGGTCCTGGGCGTCATCGGGCCCAACGGCGCGGGGAAGAGCACCCTCTTCAACATCATCGCCGGGCTGGAGGCGCCCACCGCGGGGACGGTACGCTACCGGGACCGGATCGTCTCCGGCCTGAAGGCCCACGAGGTGTGCCGCCTGGGCATCGCCAAGACCTTCCAGATCCCCCAGCTCTTCGCCGGGCTCAGCGTGTTGGAGAACGTGCTGGTGGCCGGCCTCTACGGGAAAGGCGCCGGGCTCCGGCGGGCGCGGAACGAGGCGGAGGAGTGGCTGGACTTCGTGGGCCTGGCGGCCAAGGGCGCCGTGCCGGCGGCGAACCTTTCCGTCTCGGAGCGGCGCCGCCTGGACCTGGCCCGCGTCCTGGCCACCGGCGCCGGCGCGATCCTGCTGGACGAGAACATGGCCGGGCTCACCGCCGGCGAGATGGAGGCCGCCGTGGCCCTGCTCCAGGCCGTGCGGCGGCGCGGGGTGAGCCTCATGGTGATCGAGCACATCATGCGGATGATCGTGGGGGTGGCGGATCGGGTGCTGGTCCTCAACTACGGCGAGGTGATCGCCGAGGGCACCCCGCAGCAGGTGATGCATGACCCCGCCGTGATCAAGGCGTATCTGGGGGAGGCGTATGCTTAGCGTGGAGGCGCTCAACGTCTCCTACGGGCGCCTCCAGGTGCTCTGGGACCTCTCCCTGCGCGTCAGGGCCGGGGAGGTGGTGAGCGTCATCGGGCCCAACGGCGCGGGCAAGACCACGCTGATGAAGACCATCGTGGGCTTGCTCAGGCCGTCGGGCGCCGGGCACGGCGCCGGCGGCATCGCCTTCAAGGGCCGGCGCATCGACGGCCTGCGGCCCGAGGCCATCGCGCGCCTGGGGATCGCCGTGGTTCCCGAGGGCGCGAAGGTCTTTCCCGAGATGACCGTGCTGGAGAACCTGCTCATCGGCTCCGTGGTCCCCCACGCGCGGAAACGCCGGCCGGAGCGCCTGGGCGAGGTGTACGGGCTGTTCCCCCGCCTGGCGGAGCGACAGCGGCAGCTCGCCCGGACGCTCAGCGGCGGCGAGCGGCAGATGCTGGCCATCGGGCGCGCCCTCATGGCGTGCCCCGACCTGCTGCTGCTGGACGAGCCCTCCCTGGGCTTGCAGCCCACGCTCATCAAGAGCATCATGGAGACCATCCAGGGGATCAGCGCACGGGGGATCACGGTCCTCCTCATCGAGCAGAACGTCCACTTCTCGCTGCCCATGAGCCAGCGGGCCTACGTGCTGGAGAACGGGCGCGTCGTCCTGGAGGGGACGGGGGAGGAGATGCTGCGGAATCCTCACGTGCGCCTCTCGTACCTGGGCGTCTAGCAGGCTGCTGAAAAAGGCCCACCTGCGGCGTTGGCGCGCTCGCGCACTCCCTGCGGCGTACCCGGCGTACGCCTCAGTCGGCGCATCGCTTGCCGCCTTGCATCTGGGCCTTTTTGAGCAGCCTGCGGGAAAGAAGGTTATCTAGCAGCCTGCTGTGAGGCGGGGGGTCGGCCCGCCAGGCCCCATGGAGCGCCACCTCGGGGTGGAAGGAGGGTCCACACGATGAAGCGACAGACCGGCAGAGTGCGGTGCGCATTGTCGTCGCTTGGGATCGCCGCGTTGGTCTTGTGCACGGGTGCGGCGGCCGACGCGGGGGAGCAGCCGGTGAAGGTGAACTTCGCCCGGCTCTCTTTCCCTTCGCACGTCGGCATGGCCACGGACATCCTCAAGGAGCAAGGGTTCGACCGCAAGCATGGCTTGGACGTGGAGCTCCGCAACTTCGGCGCGGTGGGCGCCTTTTACGCCGCCCAGGCCACGGGGGAGACGGATGCGGGCATCGGAGGCCCGCTGGTGTACCAGAAGATGCGCCTGGAGGGCGCCCCCATCAAGGTCTTTGCCACCCTGGTGGACATGACCTCCATGGTGGTCATCGCCAAGGATCCCGGCATCCGCTCCCTCACGGACCTCAAGGGCAAGACCCTTGCCGCCGCGGTGGCATCCTCCGAGTACCAGGTCCTCTCCGTGGTGGCCAAGAGCAAGGGCGTCATCATGGGCAAGGACGTGACCGTGGTGCCGGCCGATCCGCCCCTGGCGCGCACCCAGCTCGCCGCCGGCCGCGTGGATGCGGCCATGACCTGGGAGCCCGCGGCCACGCTGACCATGCGGGATAACCCCGCCTACCGGATCATCTTCAACGCCAAGCAGGGTTGGCGCGAGATCACGGGCAAGGATGGGTGGCTGTTGGTGCTGGCGGCCAACGAGAGTTTCCTCCGGCGCAGCCCCGAGCTCATCCCCCGTCTGGTGGCGGCTTTCCGGGACGTGGCCCAGTTCATGCGGTCCAACCCCGACGACGCCGACCGGATCCTCTCCAAGAGCATCAATCTGCCCCCGGGCGCCTTCAAGGAGATGGTGACGACGCCCCGCGTGGTCTTCGACGTGCGGCCCACCACGGACCCGGCCGCGCGGGAGTCGATCTGGGAGGTCATCAAGGTGGCCGTGGCCGAGGGGTTCTACAAGGAGCCGGTCCCCGACCAGTCCATCATCTACGTGCCCTAGTCTCCCGAGTCGGAAGTCCGTGGACGGATCGGTCCCGTGCCCGTACCCGTTCCCGTGCCCGTGGTCTGGCCCAGGAAACGTCGTTGGCTGCAACCGGGCGCGCTCCGAGTTCGGCGGACCTGGCGGGAACGGGTACGAGAACGGGAACGAACAGTGATGCGTTCTTCGGAGTCAGGACGCTAGCGGGGGATCCCATGGCGGAGACCGCGATCGGCGCCCGCAGCGAGGCGGCGGAGGCGGCGGATGTGCTCCACGCCGGACGCCTGCCCAAGGAGACCTTCATCTCCCTGGCCGTGTTCGTCGTGGCGTGGCACGTGGCCTCGCTCCTCCTGCCGCCCTTCGTGGCCCCCAGTTGGGGGCGAATCCTGCGCAGCCTGCTGGGGTTGCGCCTGGATTTCGTGGCCATCACTGTGGCCCGGGTGTTCGCCGCGCTGGCGGTTTCGTTCGTCCTCGGGATCTTCGCCGCCATGGCCATGTACCGTTGGGATGCGGTGCAGCGGTTCTTGCTGCCCATGGTGAAGCTGCTCATGGCCGTGCCGGTGCTGTGCTGGATCATGTTCGCCGTCCTCTGGTTCAAATACCGGGAGGTGCGGATCGCCTTCATCCTGGTGGTGGTCTGCGCCCCCATTTTTCTGGTGGACGTGC
>DASPOZ010000251.1:0-6237 GCA_035625755.1 Candidatus Sulfotelmatobacter sp. | reverse complement strand
GCAGCACGTACGCGATGGCCAGCGCGTCGAAGGCGTCGAAGAACGTCGCGACGCCGACGATGACCCGGGCCCTGACGTGCCACGACGAATACGGGAGGCGCTCCAGGCGGGCGGTGATCTGCGCCGCCCCAAGGGGAATATCTATACATCTGGCAGCGGGCGTCTGCCCCGTCTGTACCACGAACACCTCTTCCCGCGCGCATCCCCCGTGGTAACCCAACGCCGTGACGCGACCGAATCACATCATTGCTTGGGGGCAATATATGTGCCTTGGCCGGTCTCGTCAAGCAGGGGCAGGGCGATGCGGCGCCCTGGTTTGACAGGTGCCTGAAGCCATGCGATACATACACAAAGGAACGTGGCACCGCTCGCCGCTTTCCCGCAGCGGGCGCCCGACCATGCGGCCGGGCGCAGGAGACCTCCCATGAGCGTGGTGATGGCCAGCGTGTGCCCCCTGGACTGCCCGGACACCTGCAGCCTGTCGGTGACCGTAGAGGGGGAGCGGATCGTCCGCGTGCGCGGCTCCCGGGCGAACCCGTACACCGCGGGCGTGATCTGCGGCAAGGTCGCCGCGTCCTACCCGGAGTTCGTGCACGGCCCGGGGCGGCTGCTGGCGCCCCTCCGGCGCGCCGGCCGCAGGGGCGAGGGACGCTTCGCCCGCATCTCCTGGGACGAGGCGCTGGACGCCATCCACGAGCGCTTCACGGCCATCCTCCGCGCCCACGGGCCGCAGGCCATCCTGCCGCTCAACTACGCCGGGCCGCACGGGATGCTGGCCGTGGGCTCCATGGACCTGCGTTTCTTCCACCGGCTGGGCGCCACCCTGCTGGACCGCCCGCCCCTCTGCGGCGGCGTGCGCACCCAGGCGTGGGTGGGGACGTTCGGGCCGGTGCCGGGCATGCGGCCCGAGCAGGTGGCCCACGCCCGGCTGATCGTGGCGTGGGGAAACAACGTCACCTCGTCCAACCTGCACCTGGTGCCGATCATCCAGGCCGCCCGCCGCCGCGGCGCCAAGCTCGTGGTGGTGGACCCACGACGCACCAAGATCGCCGAGCAGGCGGACCTGCACCTGGCCATCACCCCCGGCACGGACATCCTGCTGGCCTGGGCCGTCACGGGCGAGCTGGAGCGCCTGGACGCCTTCGACCGGGACTTCATCGCCGAGCACGTCCACGGCTTCGCCGCGTACATGGAACGGGTGCGCCGGGTCTCGCCGGCCGAGGCGTCGCGGGCCTGCGGGGTGCCGGAGGCCCAGATCCGCCAGCTGGCCGCATGGTACGCTGCCCTCTCGCCCGCGGCCATCGCCGTGGGCAATGGCCTGGAGCGCAACCGGAACGGGGGCGGCGGCATCCGCGCCATCTTCGCGCTGCCGGCGCTGGTCGGGAAGTTCGGCGTGCCCGGCGGCGGCCTGGTGAACGCGGCATCCTTCGCCTTCCCCAAAACCCCACGCAGGCTCCAGCGCCCTGACCTGGCGCCCCCGGGCACCCGCACCTTCAACATCGTGGACGTGGGAAAACACCTGCTGGACGAGGCCCTTGCGCCGCCCGTCAAGGCGGTCTTCATCTACAACCACAACCCGCTGATCGTGCACCCGGACCAGAACCGGCTCAGGCGCGGGCTGCTGCGGGACGACTTGTTCACGGTGGGCTGCGACGTGGCCATGACCGACAGCATGGCGTATTGCGACATCGTGCTGCCGGCCAGCACCCACTTCGAATCGCACGACCTGTATCCGGCCTACGGCCAGCACTGGCTCCAGCGGGCCGAGCCGGCCATCCCGCCCCAGGGCGAATCCCTGCCCAACACGGAGATCTTCCGGCGCCTGGCGGCCCGCTTCGGCTTCGAGGATCCCCCCTTCAAGGCCACCGATGCCGAGCTGATGGACGACGCCCTGGACGCGGACGATCCCCGCCTGGGCGGCGTGCCCCCCGGCCGCATCCCCACCGACCGCGCGCTGCCCATGACCTTCAACGGCGGCGAGGCCGTGCTCTTCAAGACCGTCTTCCCCGCGACCCCCACGGGCAAGGTGGAGCTGGCCTCCGGCCACCTGGCGGAGCGGTACGACCAGGCGCTACCTGAGTACCGCCCCGTCCGCTCCCCCTACCCGCTGATCCTGATCTCCCCCGCTTCCAGCCGCCGCATCACCTCCACCTTCGGCGGCCTGAAACCCAGCGACGCCGCGCCGCCCCTGGAGATGCACCCGGAGGACGCCCGCGCCCGCGCCCTGCGGGATGGGATGACGGTGAAGGTGTGGAACGACCTGGGGGAGGTGCACCTGCCCCTCAAGGTCACCGATGCCGTGCGCCCCGGGGTGGTGTCCACGCCCAAGGGCGCCTGGCTCCGCACCAGCGATAACGGCCAGACCGTCACGGCCTTGGTCCCCGCCCACCACGCAGACCTCTGCGCCGGCGCCTGCTTCAACGACACCCGGGTGGACGTGGCCCCCTACATGGAACCGCCAAGAACGCCAAGATCGCCAAGCTGAAGCCGACGGCTGGCGCCCGTGGCGCCCTGGCGCTTCATGGGTTCATGGCGCCATCCGGCGCACGTTTGACAGCACTCGGCCGTTGGTATATGAGCTACCGCAGCCCGGCTGCGCCGCTGTTCGTGGAACCGCCGGCAAAGCGAACCGATCCTCAGAGGACGGCGATGTCCAGACACAGAGGAGGCTTACGATGATCGCGCAGAGGCGATCCATACCGATGCTGGCAGCCGCCCTGCTCCTGGCGGCCCTCGGGCCGCGCGCATGGGCGGCCGAGCCTCTGGTGGTGAGCACCTGGGGCGGGAACTGGAAGGACACCATCGAACGGGTGGTGGCCAAGCCGTTCACCCAGAAGACTGGCATCCCGGTGGAGTTCGAGGTGGGCGGCACCCTGGACCGCCTGGCCAAGGCGCGCGTGGCCAAGGGGCAGCCGCTGGTGGACATCACCCTCACCACCAGCCACGTGGGCCGCCTCTACATCTCCGACGGCCTCTTCCAGAAGCTGGACATGGCGAAGCTCCCCAACGCCCGGGCGCTCCACAAGGAGGCCCTCCGGAGCGATGCCCACATCGGGGTCTGGGCCTACGTTTATACCATCGTCTACCGCACGGATCAGGTGAAGGACGAGATCGCCAGGTGGGCGGACCTCTGGGAAGCCAAGTACGCCCGGAAGATCGGCATGCCGGACTTCGACCCCTCCCACATCATCACCGTGAGCGCCCTCCTGGAGGGCGGGAACGAGCGCGACTGGCAGAAGGGCCAAGAACGGCTCAAGCGGCTCAAGCCCAACATCGCCGCCTTCTTCTCCACCGACGCCCAGAGCCAGGACCTCATGAAGACCGGCGAGGCCCCCATCCAGGTGATGCTCTCGGTGAACGGGTTCCACCTGCAGGAGCAGGGGCTGCCGGTCAAACTCGTGACCCCCAAGGACGTGGGGGGCATCGTGGGGATCGACACCATGGCGGTCATGACCGGCACGAAGAAGGCCGAAGCCGCCTACCAGTTCATCAATTTGGCGCTGTCCCAGGAGATCCAGGAGCAGCTCGTGCAAGGGCTGAAGGCGGGCCCGTTCCATACCAAGGCCACCGTCCCGGCGAAGCTGCGCGGCCAGCCCGGCATCTTCACCACCCCCCAGGAGTGGAAGGAGCGGGGTTACATCATGGACGACGAGGTGCGCGCCCGCACCCTCCCGGCCTGGAAGGAGTGGTTCAACGCCACCATCGTGGCGAAGTAGGCCCCGCGGATGGCCGGGCGTGCCGCCGAGGCCCTGCGGGCGCGGGGCGCCGCCGGGCCGGAGGAGGGCCGGGGGATGCCGGTGCCCGCCGTCTGCCTGGCCCCGGCCCTCCTGGTCATGGCCGTCTTCGCCCTCGCCCTGGGGGCCCTCCTGCGGTATAGCCTGTTCGAGTTCATCCCGGGTTCGCTGCGCACCGGCGGGATCACGGCTCGGAACTTCCGGCAGCTCGCCGCCCCACAATACCTGCGCGCCATCTGGGACACGATCCTCCTGAGCCTGGCCACCACGATCCTCACCCTCCTGGCGTCGTACCCCGTGGCGTACGCCCTGGCCCGGGGGCGCCGGGGAGGCCTGCGCTCGCTCCTCCTGGTCCTCACCCTGGCCCCCTTCTTCACCGGCGCCATCGTTCGCACCTATGCCTGGATCCTGGTGCTGGGAAACTCGGGCTTCCTCAACACCCTGCTGGTCCGGGCCGGCCTGCGCGAGACCCCGTACCAGATGCTCTTCACCCCCCAGGGGGTCTTGGTGGGGCTCGTCCACTTCTCCATGCCGGTGATGGTCTTGATCCTGGGCGCCGGGATCAGCCACATCGATCCCACGGTGGAGCGGGCCGCCGCAAGCCTCGGGGCAAACCCGATCCGGACATTCCTTCGGGTCACCCTTCCCCTCTCCCTGCCCGGCGTCATCTCGGCCTGCGTGGTGGTGTTCGCGTGGACATTCAGCGCCTTCCCCACCCCGGAGCTGCTGGGCGGCGGCCGGGTGAAGATGATCGCCAACGTGGTGAAGGACCTCGCCCTGGACAGCTTCAACTGGCCCGGGGGCGCCGCGTTCGCGGCGCTGGCCCTCGGCACCACTTTCGCCCTGGTGGCCGGCTTCGCCCGCCTGATCCAGCGCCTCCAGCCCGCGGGCCACCGATGAGCGTGCCCCCGCCCCCGCGCAGGAGTGCCGCCGCATGAGCCCGGGCTGGAGCCTCGGGCGGCGCGCCGGCCACCTGGCGGTGGCGGGGCTGGTGGCCTTCATGACGCTGCCCACCCTGGTGGTGGTGGCGGCCTCCTTCAACGCCTCGGCCATCCTCTCGTTCCCCCCCGCGGGCTACTCCCTGCGATGGTACGCCAACGCCCTGACCTACCCCCAGTTCCAGCGGGCGGCCCTGAACAGCCTCCTGGTCACCACGGCCGCGGCCGCGCTGGCCCTCCCCCTCGGGACCGCCGCCGTGCTGGCCCTGGAGCGGGGGCGCATCCCGGCGCGGGGCCTCTGGGCCGCCGCGCTCCTCTCGCCCCTCCTCATCCCGGGCGTCGTCTCCGGGCTCGGCCTGCTGATCCTCGGCGCCGGCCTGGGGATCCTGCAGAGCCGCTGGATCCTCATCTTCGCCCACGTGGTGATGATCGTCCCCTTCGTGATCCGCAGCCTCTGGGTCAGCGTCGCCAACCTGGACCCGGACCTGGAGCGGGCCGCGGCCAGCCTGGGGGCCGGCCCCTGGCGGGTCTTCTGCCGGGTGACCCTGCCCCTCCTGCGCCCGGGCGTCTTCGCCGCCCTGCTCTTCGCCGTCATCATCTCGCTGAACGAGTTCGTGGTCTCCCTCTTCATCTCCACCCGCGTCACCGAGATCCTCCCGGTGGCCATGTTCACCTACGTCGTCAACTACACCGACCCCACCATCGCCGCCCTCTCGGCCCTCTTCATCGCCGGCACCTTCGCCAGCATCACGCTGGCGGACCGCCTCCTGGACATGGGCTCCGTCTTCCAGATCGCCCGGGCGGGCGGCGGCACAGAGGTTTGATGGCGCGGCAGGTCGTCGAACTGCAGGGGCTGGGCAAGAATTACGGGCCGGTGGCGGCCGTGGACGGGATCGACCTGGCGGTCTTCGAGGGGGAGTTCCTCTCGCTGCTGGGCCCTTCCGGGTGCGGGAAGACGACCACCCTGAACCTGATCGCCGGCTTCATCGAGCCCGCCCGCGGCCGCATCCTCATCGACGGCGAGGACGTGACGGGGGTGCCCGCCTACCGCCGCGGCCTGGGGGTGGTGTTCCAGCACTACGCCCTCTTCCCCCACATGACGGTCTTCGAGAACATCGCCTTCGGCCTGCGGATGCGCGGCGTGGGCCGGGCCGAGAGGGAGCGGCGGGTGGGCGAGGCCCTGGCCCTGGTGCGCCTGGAGGGCTACGCGCGGGCGCGGCCGGCCCAGCTCTCCGGCGGGATGCAGCAGCGGGTGGCCCTGGCGCGCGCCCTCGTCTTCCAGCCCAGGGTCCTCCTACTGGACGAGCCGCTGGCCGCGCTGGACAAGAAGCTCCGCGAGGAGATGCGGGCCGAGCTGCACGAGATCCAGCGGGCGGTCCGCATCACCACCATCTTCGTCACCCACGACCAGCAGGAAGCCCTGGGCGTCTCGGATCGGATCGCCGTGATGGGCCGGGGGAAGATCCAGCAACTGGGGACGCCGCGGGAGATCTACGGGCGGCCGGCCGCCCGCTTCGTGGCGGACTTCATCGGCGCCTCGAACCTCCTGCCGGTGCGGGTGGCGG
>DASPOZ010000250.1:0-2365 GCA_035625755.1 Candidatus Sulfotelmatobacter sp. | reverse complement strand
CGGGCTCACGCCGTGGGTCGGGATGTTCGTGGGCGGCCTGGCCGCGGCGCTCCTGGGCATGGGCATCGGCTACCTGGGGTTCCGTTTCGGCCTCCGGGGCTTCTACTTCGTGTTGCTCACGGTGGCCTTCGCCGAGATCTGCCGGCTCATCACCCTCCACATCGACGCCCTCGGGGGGGCCCTGGGCCTCTTCATCACGTTCACGGGCAACCCGTGGATGTTCCAATTCCAGGACAGCCGCGCCCACTATTACATCGGCCTCGCCCTCATGCTGTTGGCCACCGGCGCGGCGGGGCTGCTGGAGCGATCGCGCATGGGGGCCTGCCTGGCGGCCATCAAAGAGGACGAGGACGCGTCCGAGGCCGTGGGGGTGAACACCTTCCGCTACAAGATGCTGGCCATGGCGCTCTCCGCCTTCCTCACCGGCATGGGGGGCACGTTCTACGCCTATCTGATCTTCTCCCTCCAGCCCGCCGCCGTTTTCGGGATCCCCCTCTCGGTGGACATCCTGATCCGGCCCGTGGTGGGCGGCTCGGGCACCCTCATGGGCCCGATCCTCGGCTCCTTCATCCTGAGCCCGCTGGCCGAGCTGGCCCGGGTGTACCTCTCTGGCGGCGGCTGGGCGGGGATCCACCTGGTGGTGTACGGCCTCCTCCTGATCGGCGTGGTGCTCTTCCTCCCCCAGGGCGCCTATCCCTACTTGCGGCGGCTCCTGCCCCGGGCCGGCTCGTCGTGAGCCTGTTCGAGGCCCGCGGCCTGTCCAAGCGGTTCGGCGGCGTGCAGGCCGTCAAAGAGGTCTCTTTCACGCTGGAGGAGGGAGAGCTCCTTGGGCTCATCGGCCCCAACGGCGCGGGCAAGACCACGGTGTTCCACCTCCTGTCCGGCTTCCTGCGGACGGACAGCGGGGACGTCCGCTTCCGCGGCCGCAGCATCGTGGGGCTCAAGCCCCACGCCATCTGCCGGCTGGGCCTCGCCCGCACCTTCCAGATCGTCCGCCCCTTCCCTCACCTCTCCGTGCTGGACAATGTGAAGGTGGGCGCCCTGGCGCGCCACCGGCACGTCCGCGACGCGCTGGCCGTGGCGCGCGCGGTGATCGACCAGGTGGGCCTCGCCGGGAAGGCGCAGGCCCGGGCCGGGGAGCTCACCCTGGCCGAGCGGAAGCGCTTGGAGGTGGCCCGCGCCCTGGCCACCGATCCCGCGCTCCTGCTCCTGGACGAGGTGATGGCCGGGCTGAATCCCACCGAGACCGGCCGCTTCATCGAACTGGTGCGCCGGGTGAACGCGGGGGGCGTCACCGTGCTGCTCATCGAGCACGTGATGAAGGCGGTGATGGCCCTCGCGGGCCGGGTGATCGTGCTCAACTACGGCGAGAAGATCGCGGAGGGCCCGCCCGAGGCCGTGGTGCGCGACCCGCGGGTCATCGAGGCCTACCTGGGCGAGGAGTACCTGCGTGCTCCGGCTTGACGGCGTGGAGGTCGCCTACGGGGGGTTGCAGGCCGTGCTGGGCGTGTCCCTGGAGGTGCGCGAGGGCGAGATCGTCTCCGTCATCGGGTCCAACGGCGCGGGCAAGACCACCACGCTGCGCGCCGTCTCGGGGCTGCTGCCCCTGCGCGGGGGCCGCATCACGCTGGAGGGGGGCCGGATCGACGGCCAGCCGCCCCGCGCCATCGTGGAACGGGGCATCGGCCACGTGCCCGAGGGGCGGCAGCTCTTCCCCAGCCTCAACGTCCTGGAGAACCTCGAGATGGGCGCCCGCACGCCCCGGGCCAGGGCGGCGCGGGGGGACACCTTGCGCCAGGTCTTCGAGCTGTTCCCCCGGCTGGAGGAGCGGAAGCGCCAGGCGGCCGGCACCCTCTCCGGCGGCGAGCAGCAGATGGTGGCCATCGGGCGGGGCCTCATGTCCCTCCCCAGGCTCCTGATGCTGGACGAGCCATCCCTGGGGCTCTCACCCCTTATGGTGAGCACCGTGTTCCACATCATCGCCGAGATCAACCGGCGCGGCACCGCCATCCTGCTGGTGGAGCAGAACGTGTTCCGGGCCCTCACCCTCTCCCACCGCGGCTACGTGCTCGAGAACGGCGAGATCGTCATGGCGGGATCCGGCCGGGACCTGCTGAGGGACGAGCAGCTCCGCCGCGCCTACCTGGGCCTCTGACCTCTAACGGCTCCGCCCGTTCCCCCTTCCGCCGCTCCGCAGACCGCTTGAAACGCCCTCCGGGAGGCACTTCGAAACTTCGGGTATTCCCGAAGTTCCGTATCGCACACCCGCCAGAGCGTCCCGAACTTGCCAGCAGCCAGACACCGGTGGAGAGGGCTGGTAGTGGCTCGTCTGACCGCACCCCGGAATCTCGCTCGGGCCTGTGCG
>DASPOZ010000249.1:0-5531 GCA_035625755.1 Candidatus Sulfotelmatobacter sp. | reverse complement strand
CCGGACGCGCTGAAGAAGGACATCAAGGGGCGGCTGCAGGACAAGATCATGTTCGGCAGCGACTACCCGAGCATTCCCTACGAACGCCTGTTCCGGGAATGGGACGAACTCGCCCTGCCGGCCCCCGTAGCGGAAAAGGTCTTTCACAAGAACGCGGAGCGGGTGCTCGGCCTGTGATCGCCCCGCGGCGCGGGCGCGGGGGCACCCCCGCGTCTCCCGTTCGGGATCCACGGAGGAGAGGCATGATGGAACCCCGGCGCGCGGTTACCCTCTTCGTTTTCGTGACCTGCTTGAGCGTGGGATTCGCGGCGTCGGCTGCGCGGGCGCAGGCGCCCATCAAGATCGGGTTTCTTGCCCCGCTGACCGGTTCCCTCGCCCAAACCGGGAAGGATCTCTACAGCGGCTGCGAGCTGTACTGGGAGCAGAACGGCTGGCAGGCGGGCGGCCGGAAGCTGGAGGTGACCCTCGAGGACGACGAAGGGGTTCCCGCTACGGCCCTGAGCAAGCTGCGGCGGCTGGTGGAGAGCGAGAAAGTGCACATCGTGGCCGGCGTCGTCCCCTCCAACGTGGCCTACGCCCTGATCCCGTACATCGAGGCCCAGGGGATCCCCGCCATCTATCCCCTCAACGCGGCGGACGATATCACCCAGCGCAAGCCTCCCAAGTGGCTGATCCGCACGGGGCACAGCGCCAGCCAGATCACCCACCCCTTCGGGGAGTATGCCGCCAAGGTGCTGGGGTACAAGCGGGTCGCGGTCATCTCCATGGATTACGCGTTCGGTCACGAGACCGTGGGCGGGTTTCAGCGAACCTTTGAGGAGAACGGCGGCCGGATCGTACAGAAGCTGTGGATCCCATTGAACGTCCAGGATTACGCCCCCTATCTCGCCCAGATCAAGAAAGACGCCGACGCCGTCTTCACGCTGGCGCTGGGACGGTACTCGATCCTCTTTGCCAAGCAGTACGCCGAGGCCGGCCTCAAGGAGCGTCTCCCGCTGCTCGGGAGCGGCACCTATACGGACGAGCATGTGCTGCCGCAGCTCGGCGACGAAAGCCTCGGCGTCATCACCGCCTACCTGTATTCCGCCGCGCTGGAGACGCCGGCCAATCGCGCCTTCCGCGGCGCCTACGAGACCAAGTACAAGCGGAGCCCGTCCTTCTACTCGGAGAGCTGTTACGTCGGGGCGCAAGTCATCAGCGGCGCGATCCAGGCGGTGGGGGGCCGGGTGGAGGACCGCGCCGCGCTCATGGCCGCCCTTCGCGCGGCGGACATCAAAGGCGCGCCGCGCGGCCCCATTCGCATCGATTCTTACGGGAATCCCATCGAGAATATCTATATCCGCAAGGTGGAGAGGGTGAACGGCAAACTGCAGAACACCGTGATCTACACCTACCAGGAGGTGAGCCAATTCTGGAAGTATCGCCCCGAGGAATTCTTGAAGCAACCCGTCTATTCGCGGGACTATCCGACATGTAAGTACTGCTGACGTCCGGCCCCGCAGTTTGCTGAACCATTGGCTCTTGCGCAGGCTGCGGCGCCCCACCAGCAGCCTGCAAGAGGGTCCGGGGCCGGGGCGGCGCGCACGGCGCAGGGTACCCACCGAAGGTGGGCCGGGGGCGCATTGCAGCCGTCCGTTGCCCCCCGGCGGTCTCCGCCCGCCCTGCCGCCCCCCCCGCACCCGGCGAAGCGGCTCACAGGCCCACCCGCTGCTCTCCACCACATGCGACGATGACAACGATCACAACGTGCACCCGCCGCCATCATGGTGGGGGCCCGGCAACGGTCCTACATAAAAGGGCAGGCGGCTAGACGTCCGGGGGGTGCCATGAGTCCTGCCAGGTCTTTACCGCTATACTTCCAGATCTACGAGGCGCTAAGAGCCCAGATGGCGAACGGGACGTATCGGCCCGGGTCCCGCCTCCCGTCCGAGACCGCCCTGGCCTTGCGGTTCGGCGTCACCCGCATGACGGTGCGCCAGGCCCTGGGCAAGCTGCACGCCGAAGGGTTGATCCTCACCCGGCGCGGCATCGGCACCTTCACCGCCCCGGTCAGGTTCGAACGGCAGGCCACGCGGATGACGGACCTGCACGAAGACCTGCTGGAGCGGGGTCACAAATCTTCCAGCCGCGTCCTGAGCCTGCGCACGGGCGAGTTTCCGCCCGACGTGGCGGAGCGCCTCGGACTCCCCCCCGGCGAGCCAATGCTCCACATCTCGCGCCTCCGCCTGGCGGACGACGAGCCGGTGGCCGTGAACAACGCCTATCTGCGGCGCAGCCTCTGCCCCGGCCTGGAACGGGAGGATCTGCGCGAGGTCTCGCTGTACGCCCTCCTGGAGCACGGCTACGGCCTCGCCCTGGGCCACGCCGAGCAGCGCGTGCAGGCGGTGCTGGCCACCGGCGCCCATGCCGCCCTCCTGGGCGTGCGGCGGGGGAGCCCGCTGCTGCACATCGAACGGCTCACGTTCCTGAAGGACGGCTGCGCCCTTGGCCTCACCGAGGGCCACTACCGGGCCGATCGGTACGTCCTGCACTCCGTCGTCTATCGCTGATCCCGTAGGAATCTCTCTCCCCCGTCGGGCGCGCCGGCCGCCTCGGCGGCGGCGGGCTGGCAGGGCGCATCGGGGGGATGGCCATGGCGTATCGGCCCGAAGGCATCATCACCGCGCTCCTGACCCCATTCCGTGACGACGAGGGCCTGGACGAGGCCGCCCTGGCGGCGCGGTTGCGCGAGCAGGTGGCGGCCGGCGTGCACGGCATCATGGTGGGCGGCGTGAGCGGCGAGTACGTGAACCTCACGCCGGACGAGCGGGAACGCCTGGTGCGCGAGGCCGCGGCGGTGGTGCGGGGCGCCTGCCCGGTGTTGGCGGGCATCCTGGAGCCGCACACCCGGGCCGCCATCCACGCGGCCGCGCGGGCTGAAGAGGCGGGGGCCGATGCCCTGCTGGTCCTCACGCCGTTCCATAACCTCCCCACCATGCCCGGCGTCGTCGCCCACTTCCGGGCCGTCCACGACACCACGCGGCTGCCCATCATCCTCTACAACAACCCGGGGCGGACCGGCATCGATCTGGACCACGGGGCTTTCGCCGAGCTGGCGGCCCTTCCCCGCGTCGTGGGGGTGAAGGAGTGCCGGCGGGACCTGGGGGTGGTCTCGGAGCAGATCCGGCGGGCCCCGCGCGGATTCGCCGTGCTCTCGGGGGAGGACGATCTGGCGTTCCTCACCTTCCTTCTGGGGGGGCGGGGGGCCATCCTCACCTCGGCCAACATCATCCCCCACGTGTGGATGGATCTGTGGCGCTGCGCCCAGCGGGTCGAGGTACCCAAGGGCATCGAGCTTCACCACCGGATGATGCCCCTCATCAATGCCGTGTACACCCGAAATCATCCCTATCCCATCAAGCGGGCCATGGCGCTGGCCGGCCGCCCTGTGGGTCCGGCCCGGCCGCCGCTGCTCCCGCCGGATCCCGCCCAGGAAGCCGCCATCCGCGCCGCCCTGGTCGAGCTCGGCCTCGCGGCGCCGGGCTGAATCCGGTGCGCCCTGACCGCCGACCGCCGACCGCTGACGGCCGCGCCATGGAAGCCCCGACCCCATGCAGAACGGGGGGAAACCCGATCGGCGGTCGCCCGTGATTCGGCGGCCGTCGGCGGTCCGCGGTCGGCGGTCGTCAGTCGTCCGGCGGGGGTTGCCGAGCGAGGACTGGTTGTAGTAAGAGTGCCTTCCCCCTTGCTGAAGCAGGAACTCTCCCCGACGTCCCGACGCTGCGGGCTTCGTGGCTTTTCGGGTGGGGTACCGGCGCCGGTGGTCCCGCGTGATCAGGAGGGCGTGGCATGGCACGGATCGTCGACCTGTCGCAGCGGATCCATACGGGGATGCCCGCCTGGGCCGAGATGGGCGGAACCTTCGGCCTCGCCCGTTCCATCGTCGCCGTCTGGGAGGATTACGAGGACACGGCGTACCTCCGGACCCACGGGGCCGTGGACCGGCTCTACCGCACGTGCCACGTGGTGATGAGCGACAACGGCGGGACCCACGTGGACGGCACCTACCACTTCGACCCCCTGGGGGAGCGCATCGCCGAGGTGCCCCTCAAGCCATTCTGCGCCGGCGCGGTCGTCCTCGATCTCTCCCACCTCAAGCCCGTGAAATACGATCCCTTCAGCCGCCAGGTCCTCGAGACCGATTGGATCACCCCGCAGGCCCTGGAAGAGGCATGCCGCCGGGCCGGGCAGACGATCCGCCGGGGCGACGTCGTCCTCATGCGCACGGGGGCGTCCCGCCTCTGGCCCGCGCGCGAGTACCACTTTCACTTCGTGCCGATCCGCGTGGAGGCGGTGGACTGGCTCATCGACCGCGGCGTCGTCCTCTTCGGCTTCGACCAGATCACGCTGGACATCATCCCGGGGTACGACCTGCCCCACAAGCACATGCGGGTGCGCTACTCCATGCACATGGAGAACCTCACGAACCTGGAACAGGTCGGCGCGTCGCGCTTCCGCTTCGTGGGGTTTCCCCTAAAGTGGGAGGGGGCCCCCTGTTCGCCGATCCGGGCCTTCGCGGTGGCGGACGACGACTGGGGGGATTCGCCGCGCCTCGTGGACCTCTCCCACCCCATCCCGGCCATGCCGTCGTGGGCCGCGGGCGCCAAGCACTCGCGGGCCGTGGTGGCCCCCTGGAGCAACATCTTCCAGACCAAGCTGGCCGCCACCTCCATCCTCAGCTTCAACGACCACGTCTCCACCCACATCGATGCCCCGGCCCACTTCCACCCCGGAGGGACGACCATCGACCGCATGCCGGCGGAGCTCTTCGTAGGCGCCGAGGCGGTGTGGCTCGACGTTTCGTGGAAGGCCCCCGGGGATGCGGTGACGCCCGCCGATCTCGAAAGGGCGTGCGCCGCGGCCGGCGAGGCCCTCAAGCCCGGCGACGCGGTCTTCCTCTATACGGGCGTGTGCCGCCGCTGGGGCGAGCCGGGATACCACTCCACCATCGTTCCCATCGGTCCCGCCGCCATCCGCTGGATCCTGGACCGGGGGGTCCAGTTCCTGGGCGTGGACGAAGACGAGTTCGATACGGACCAGATCCGCTGGCCGGGCCACCAGCTCTTCCGGGAGCACGACTTCTACGTGGTCGAAAACCTGGCTCTCTGGCCCGCGGTCCTGGAGCTTCCGCGCCGGTTCCGCGTCGTGGCGGCCCCCCTGGCCATCGAAGGAGGAACGGCGGCGCCGTGCAGGGTGGTGGCGCTGACCGCCGACCGCTGACGGCCGACCGCCGACCGCGGACGGCCGACCGCGGACGGCCGTGGTTCGGCGGCGGGCCGCGGTCGGCCGTGGGCGGTCGTTTGGCGGCAACGGTGGGGCGAGGGCGAAGGAGGAGGACCGATGAACCTGAGGAGGTACATCCTGCTGGCAGTGGGGGCGATGGCCCTCGTCGTGGCGATGGCGACGACTCCGGCGATGGCCGCCGCCCCGGAACCCATCCGGGTCGGGACCATGGCGCCCCTCAGCGGACTCTTCGCCCAGCCCGGGAAAGA
>DASPOZ010000248.1:0-11779 GCA_035625755.1 Candidatus Sulfotelmatobacter sp. | reverse complement strand
GTACCCCGCCATGGATGCGGGGACACCCTGCTTGTATTCCTCGTAGGGCCCGGGATCCTTCACGTCCACATCGGCGATGACGTACGCAGCCATCCTCGTTCCTCCCTTCGGTGGTACGATCTCCCCATTGCCCGACCGGGGCCCCGGCGGGCCCCGGCAGTTCGCAGCGTGGTGAAAAACCCGTTCCTCCGCAGGCTGCTCAAAAAGGCCCAGGTGCAAGGCGGCGCGCGAAGGGCCGAGTGAGGCGTACTCCGGGTACGCCGCAGCGAGCGCGCGAGCGCGCCAACGCCTCGCCCGCCGCCGTCGGGGCGGCGGGGAAGGCTAAGAGCTTATCCGTGAATAATTATCACTTGGCGATAGACGATCAGCGCACACGCCAGCTCCAGCAGGGCGTCGTAGCTCATCTCGCGCTTCTCGAAGCGGACGAGCAGCTTGCGGAAGCGATTGAGCCACGAGTGCGTCCGCTCCACGACCCAGCGGCGCGCCGGATGGCGCCGCCCCCGGCGGGGACGCGGGCCCCTGCCCCGGGGGACCACATGGGGCACGTAGTGCCGGCGGCAGATCGCCCGCGCGGCGGGGGCCCCGACGTAGCCCCGGTCAGCGCAGAGATGCTGGCGCCGCCCCCGGCGGGGGCGGCGGCACACGACCCGGTCCAAGGTCGGTTCCAAGAGCCGCACATCATGCCGCTCGGCCCCGCTGACGAGAATCGACAGCGGGATTCCACGCCCGTCGACGAGGAGGCTGCGCTTGGTCCCTTTTTTTCCCCCGGTCCGTCGGGTTGGGGCCGACGGCTTCTCGCGCCAGCGGCGCTTTCACGAGCGCCGCATCCACGGCTTGCCACCACCAGGCGATGCCCTCCAGCTCGTCGTACTCGGCGAGGCCCTTGCGCCAGAGCCGCACGAACACCCCGGCCCGCTTCCAGGCCAGGAAGTATTTGTGGACCGAGCTCGGACTCCCGAACTGCGTCTGGGGGAGCGCCTTCCACTGGCACCCGGTCCGGAGGGCATACACGATGGCCTCGAAGACCCGCCGGGGCGGCACCGGCTTCCGGCCCCCCCCGGGCTTGCGGTGGTACCGCTTGCCGGGCACCCGCTTCGGCTTCGGGATCAGGGGGGCCACCTTCGCCCAGAGCTCGTCCGAGACCGTCCACGACCGTCGCGTGCGCATGGAGCATAGATACCACGGTCGCGGCAGAAGCGCAATATTTATTTACGGATAAGTACTAAGTATTTAATTCTAAAACTCCAAACGACACCCCCCGCCCCCGGTTCCGCATCTTTCTTCCCCCTCCGGCGCCCGCCGGCCCACATGCCTCGGGGATCCCCACGGAGTCGCGTAGGTGCCCTCCCCAGAAAATACGTAGGTCTCCCGCTCAATTTTCCGTGGTTCGACGGAGAGACGGCTCCTCTGCGGGGGGATACCTTCAGTGCATGAGGCCGATTCGCGTCCTCCTGATCGACGACAACGCCGCCTTCCGGCGCGCCGTGGCGGATTTCCTGCGCGGCCACGCGGACATCATCCTCGTCCGCTCCCTGCTGGGCGGCGGGGACGCGCTGGCGCGCGTGGAGGCGCTGCGGCCGGATGTGGTCCTGGTGGACTTGGCCATGCCCGACGTTCCCGGGCTGGACCTCATCCCCCGCCTGCGCGCGGCACGGCCGGAATTGGGCATCATCGTCCTGAGCTTCCTGGACGTGGAGGCCTACCGGCAGGCGGCGCTCGCGGCCGGCGCGGATGCGTTTGTTGCCAAGGCCGCCACGGGGAGCGAGCTGCTGCCGGCCATCCGGCAGGTGGCGGAGGCGCGCAGGGCGGCGCCCGGCGGCGCGGTCGGAGGCGAGGAGAACGCCTGATGGTCCTGTTGCGGCAAGGTTCTGCACCCGTGCGGGCGCCGGGATCCCTCCGGCTGCCGAGGAACCGGGTCTTGGAAACGGCACAATCGCCGTCGGAAGGAAACGTCATGGCCATTCCTCTTCGCGTGTTGATTGTCGAAGATCAGCCCGCCGACGCCGTGTTGTTGGTACACGAACTGCGCCGCGCGGGGTACGACCCGACGTGGCGGCGCGTCGCCACCGAAGGGGAATACCGGGACGCGCTGGACCCGGCGCTGGATATCGTCTTCGCCGACTACAACCCGCCGCAGTTCGGCGCGATTCGCGCCCTTCACTTGCTGCAGGAGCAGGGCCTCGATGCCCCCCTCATCCTGGTCTCCGGCACCATCGGCGAAGATCTGGCGGTGGAGTGCCTGAAGCACGGCGCGGCCGACTACCTGCGGAAGGGCCGCTTGGCGCGGTTGGGCGCGGCGGTGGAGCACGCCCTGGAACGGAAGCGCCTTCGCGTCGAGAAGGAACAGGCCGAGCGGGCCCTGCGGGACGCCACGGAGAAACTCCGGGCCTTTATCCAGGCCGCCCCCTTCGCCATCGTGACCTGCGACCCCGAGGGCAACGTCACCCTCTGGAATCCCGCCGCCGAACGCCTCTTCGGCTGGCGGGCGGGGGAGGTGACCGGTCGGCCGGCGCCGTTCGTTCCGGAAGACAGGCGGAAGGAGTTCGGCGCGCTGCAGGGGCAGGTGCTGCGGGGGGAGCCGGTCGCGGGGGTGGAGGTACGCGCCCAGCGGAGCGACGGGACGCCGGTTGACGTACGCCTCTCGGCGGCCCCGCTCCACGATGTGGCGGGCCGGATCAGCGCCACCATGACCATCGTTGCGGATATCACCGACCGGAAGCAGGCGGAGGACCAACTCCGGCGTCAACGGGAGGCGCTCCACCAGAGCGAGCGGCTGGCCGCCCTGGGCGAACTCCTTGCCAGCGTGGCCCACGAACTGAACGACCCCTTGTCGGTGATCATGGTGGAGGCCCAACTCCTCTGTGCGGCGCTCGGCCAGGGGCCACAGGCGGGGCGGGGCGCCCGCATCGCCGAAGCCGCAGAGCACTGCGTGCGCGTCGTGCGAAATTTCCTCGCCCTCGCCCGGCACCGGCCCATGGAACGGGAACGGGTGGACCTCAACCGGATCGTCCGCGAGACCATCGAGCTCATGGCCTACCCGCTGCGCGTGGATGGGGTGCAGGTGACTTTGGACGCGGCGCCCGACCTGCCCGCTCTCTGGGCCGACCCCGCCCAGCTCCACCAGGTCGTGCTCAACCTCGTCTGCAACGCCCACCAGGCGATGCTGCAGGCGATGCTCCGGCACCTCACCATCTCCACGCGCTTCGACGGTTCCCGCCGCCGGATCTCGCTGGCGGTGGCCGACACGGGGCCCGGCATCTCGCCGGAGATCCAGTCACGGATCTTCGAACCCTTCTTCACCACCAGACCCGAGGGACAGGGGACCGGGCTCGGACTCTCGTTGTGCCGGGGGGTGGTGGAGGGACACGGGGGGTCCATCAGCGTGGAGAGTCGGCCGGGCGAGGGGGCCGTGTTCCACGTGGAGTTGCCGCTGGAGGTGCCACCCGCGCCTCCGGAGGGGAGGGCGGCGGCTGAGGCGCCGCCCCTCATCGCGGGCAAGACGATCTTGGTGGTGGACGATGAGCCCATGATCGCGGGGGTGCTGGTGGATATCCTCAGCGCCGACGGCCATCGGGTGCACACCGCCGAGAACGGGGCCGTCGCCCTCGAGAAGCTGCGCGGCCAGACCTACGACCTGATCCTCATCGACATCAAGATGCCCGAACTGGACGGGCCTGCTCTCTACCGGGAAATCCAGCGCCGGTACCCGGACCTCCCGCGGCGGATCATCTTCCTCACGGGGGACGTTCAGAGCCGGGAGGCCGCGGCCTTTCTGGAGCGCACCGGCGCCCCGAGCCTGAGCAAACCCTTTCGGCTGGAGGAGCTCCGCCGCCTCACCCACGAGGTCCTTCGAACGCCCTGAAGAAACTCCGCGCCCCGGTCGTTTCCGGCCGGCCAGCCATCCCCCGGCGCAGACGGCCCCTCCGGCGCCCCCCCGCCAGCCTCCACCCCGCAGCCTGCGACGCCGACGCGGACTGCCGTCGCCTTGACTTTGGGCGGACGGACGCCATAGAATCCCCCTCCGGCAGACCCCGCACGTCGCGGGAAAAACCCACGACGATGGCGGCCATCTGGGCTCGCTCACCTGACCTTCCGCCCGAGGATACAGGACTCCTTCCCGCGCTATCCCTATGATGGAACTTGAGGGCACGCCCGGCGAGCTATCCGGCCTCACGGTTGCCGTGGTGGGCGGGGACGCCCGCGAACTTGAGATCCTCCGCCTCCTCCGGCGCGCCGGGGCGGCCGTGCGCGCGTACGGATTGCCGGCGGAGGCGCAGGGCATCCTTGGGGCGCCGCAGGCCGCCGGGATCGAGGAGGTGGCCGTGGGGGCGGATGTCCTGCTCGGGCCCGTCCCGCTCATGGGCACGGACGACAGCGTGTACGCGCCGGCCGCTCCGCGGAAGGTCTTCATCACGAAGGAGGCGCTGCGGGGCCTGGAGCCGGATGGCCTGGTGATCATCGGCAGGGCCTCGCCCGGCCTCAGGCGGCTGGCGGACGAGGTGGGCATCCGGGTCCGCGAGTATGAGGGGGACGACGAACTGATGGTCTTGCGCGCCGCCGCCGTGGCCGAGGGCGCCGTGCGCCTGGCCATCGAGCACACCGCTATCACGCTTCACGGCGCCAGGGTGCTGCTGGTGGGCTTCGGGCGCATCGGCAGCACCCTGGGCCGGACGCTTTACGAGCTCCGGGCGCGGTGCTGCGTCGCGGCCCGCAATCCGGTACAGCTCGCCCGCGCGCAGGACCTGGGGCTGGAGCCGGTGCCCCTCGAGGAGATGGACGGTGTCCTGCCCGGAACGGACATCGTCTTCAACACGGTGCCCGCCCGGCTGCTGCATGGCGGGCGGCTGAAGCTGCTCCCCGCGCACGCCTTGGTCCTCGACCTGGCGGCGCCCCCCGGCGGGGTGGACTTGGAGGAGGCGAGGCGTCTGGGGCTGAAGGCCATCTGGGCCCGGGGGCTGGGCGGCCGCGCGCCGGTCACGGTGGGGCGCAGCCAGTGGAAGGGCGTGCGCCGTATCATCTTGGAGGACCTGGTGGCCCGCCGGCGCCACGCCGCCGGGGGGGCGCCCCGCGCCGTGGGCATCTCCCACATCCTCCTCCAGGTGTCGGATCTGGCCGGGGCCGAGGCGTTCTACGTCGGCATCCTGGGGATGGAGGTGAAGGAACGGAGCAGCCTCGGGGACGGACGTCCCCTGGTGGTCCTGCGGGAGGGCTTGGGCCTCACCCTGGGGACCATCCCGGTGGGCGCCGCCCGTGACTTCGACCACCTGGCCTTCAAGGCCGCGGACGTGGATGCCCTGGCCTGGCGGCTGCGGGAGGCCGGCGTGCAGGTGGTGGACGGCCCGAAGGCCACCGCCTACGGCCGGTCGGTCTATTTCCTGGACCCGGATGGGCGCAAGATCGAATGCCACACCGCCTAGCAGGCTGCTGAAAAAGGCCCAACATCTCTCCCCGCTGCCCAGACGGCAGCGGGTGGGGCGTTGGCGCGCTCGCGCGGCGCTGCGACGTACCGACCACGTACGCCTCGCACCTCGCATCGCGCGCCGCCTCGCACCTGGGCCTTTTCGAGCAGCCTGCGGAAAAGCGAGTTTTTCAGCATCCTGCTAAGGCCCTGCACACTGATTGAGGATTGTTGATTGAGGGGCCGCGCAGGGGCCTGACGCCCCATCCTTCAATCCTCAATCGAAAATCGCAAATCGACAATCGACAATTCCATGTCCCATCCGTTCGACGACCTGCTGACCCCCGCCGCCGAGATCGCCTGGCGCATCGGCCGGGCCCAGGCGGCCATGGCCGCCCGCCAGCTGGACGCGCTGTTCATCGTCCAGAACGCGGATCTCTACTATTTCGCCGGCACCGTCCAGGACGGCCTGCTGGCGATCCCCGCCGGCGGGGACCCCGTTTTCCTGGTGCGGCGCGCGCCGGAGCGCGCGCGCAAGGAGTCGCCGCTGGCATGCGTCGTCCCCGTGGAGAGCCCGCGGGCCTATCCGTCGCTCCTCGCCTCGCACGGGATGGGCGCGCTGCGGCGCGTGGGCGTGGAGCTGGACGTGTTGCCGGCGGCGCTCCACCTCCGCCAGGCCCGCGCGTTTCCGGGGGTGGAGTTCGTGGACGCCTCCGACGCCATCCGGAGGGTCCGGTCGGTGAAACGCCCGTGGGAGGTGGAGCAGATGCGGCAGGCGGCCCGGATCCAGGACCGGATGGTCCGGCGCCTCTGCGAGGTTGTGAAGCCCGGCATGACCGAACTCGACCTGGCCATCGAGATGGAGGCCGAGGGTCGCCGGGCCGGGCACCAGGGCCTGGTCCGGTTTCGGCGGTTCAACCAGGACGTCTTCATCGGCCACTTCCTGGCCGGCGAGAACGCGGCGCGCCCGGCGTTCATCGATGCCCCCACGGGCGGCCTGGGGTTGGGCCCGGCGCTGGGCAACGGCGTGAGCCGTCGCCCCATCGGTGCCGACGAGCCGATCCTCTTCGATTACAACGCCTGCTTCAACGGCTACCACTCGGACCAGACCCGCACCCTGGTGCTGGGGACGCTCCCCGACGAAATGGTGCGGGCGTACGCCGCCTGCCGGGAGATCCTGGAGGCCGCAGAGGCGTGGCTCCGGCCCGGGGCCGATCCCGGCGAGCTGTACGCGCGTTGCGTGGCCCTGGCGGGCCGGCGGGGCTACGCGGGAGTCTTCATGGGGCACGGGGCGGCGCAGGTGCCGTATGTCGGGCACGGCGTCGGCGTCGAGATGGACGAGGTGCCGGTCCTCGCTCCGAACGGCGGGGCGCCCCTGGAGGCCGGCATGACCATCGCCGTGGAGCCCAAGATCGTGTTCCCGGAGCGGGGCATGGTGGGGGTCGAAGACGTGTTCGTGGTGGGGGAGCGCGAGGCGATGCCGATCAACGTGACGCCCCGGGACCTCATCGTTCTCTAGTGTTGCGGGTCTGAGTTCCGCTGCTGGGTCGCCCTATCCCTGTATCCCTTCCTAAGCTCTCCCCCCGGGGGCCAAAGTAGCGTGGGAGATGGGTCGCGAGGGAGGGGACATTCGGGAACGGGAAGGGGAGAAGGGCGTCAGGGGGCCCCGGTGTTGAGGGCGATTTGGACTGCTGCCACGAGCCGTTCGGGGGCGATGGGTTTGGTCAGGTACATGAGGCTGCCCGCGTCCAGCATCTTGAGCACCGATTCGGGGTCGCTCCACGTCGTGAGGGCGATGACAGGGATGGAGGCCCAGGCCGGGTTGGCCTTCAGGCGACGGCAGGTCTCGATCCCGTCCATCCCGGGCATGATGATGTCCGTGATGACCAGGTCCGGACGGTTTGTCTCGCACGCCTGAAGCGCCTCCTCGCCGTTGGCGGCGGTCATGCACATGATCCCTTGGGCCTCCAGGATGTCCACCAACATGATGCGGATGAGCCGTTCGTCATCCACGACCAGGACGGTGGGTCGGCTTGTGGCATCTCGCATGGGGATGCTCCCGCAGCATACCGCAACCGCTAAGGGTACCGCACCTCTTCCGCCGATGCCAAGGGAAATCACGGCCCCGACGCCTGGACACGATTCCACCCCCCGTGGTACCGTGGCCGCAGTTTTCGCCAACGCGTCTACCTCGTCCGTCAGGCCTGCCGCATCACGCCCGAGGCCTCGCCTGGGGCTCCACGGCCCCCGGCCGGGGCCCTTCCGGGCGGCGGTGGGCGGTTTCGGAGGGATACGATGGGAACCCCCCACGCGCAAGAGGCGGCCCGCCTGCTGGCTGAGCTGGACGCGGCCTACGCCGAGCTCAAGGGCACTGTGGCCGGGCTGGACGAGGCGGCCCGGGCCACCGTGATGCAAGGCCGCTGGACGGTAAAGGATATCCTCGCCCACATCGCCGGCTGGCACGGGGAGATGACGCCCGCCTTGGCGCGCCTGGCCCGGGGCGAGAAGGCGATTCCCGACGGCGCGAACTATCACGACTTCGACCTGTGGAACGCCCGGTTCGTGGAGGCGCGGCGGGGGATGACGCCGGGCCAGGTGGAGGCCGAACTGGACGAGTCCTTCGCCGCCTTCCGCGCGGCCCTGCTGGCCGTGCCGGAGGCCCGGCGGCAGCCCGGGCGGACGGCGGGGAAGATCGCCGCCGAGGCCGGGTTCGAGCACTATCGGCATCATGCGGCGCAGATCCGCCGGTGGCGGGAGGGGACCGGCCGCTGAAAAAGGCCCACCTGCGGCGTTGGCCCGCTTGGGCGCTCGCTGCGGCGTACCCGGAGTACGCCTCACTCGGCCCTTCGCGCGCCGCCTTGCATCTGGACCTTTTTGAGCGGCCGTTTCCGGCCGAAGGGGCGCGGCTGATAATTGCAGGGGAGCGGGAACGGAATCGGAAGACGGACGTAAGGCGAATCGGGGGAGCGTGATGGCCAAGCGCGCCAACATCGACGCGGTGCGGGTGGGGGATGCCCACCGCGTGTCCAAGACCATCAGCGAGAGCGACGTCTACCAGTTCGCGGGGATTACGGGCGACTTCCATCCCATCCACGTGAACGAGGAGTATGCGAGGGACACGCAGTTCAAGGGCCGGATCGCCCACGGGGCGCTGGCCGTGGGGATGATGTCGGCCGCCATCGGCGGCCTCTGCGTGCGCATCCCGCCGCCGGGCGTCGTGTCCAAGCGCTACGAGGTGACCTTCACGGCCCCCATCTACTTCGGGGATACCATCACCGCCGAGGTGACGGTGGCCGAGAAGCACGAGGACCGGAATGAGATCATCCTCCGCGCCCTCGCCACCAACCAGCGGGGGGAGACCGTCCTGGAAGGGAGGACGGTGCAGAAGATCCTGTGAGGATTGTCGATTGAGGATTGACGGGTGGCGGTTGGGGAGCGGGAGTGTGGGATGCGGGTTCGTGCGTTTGCGTCCTTCCGGGTGGGCGAGCGGGCTGAATTCACCAAGACGGTGACCGACGCCGACGTGACCCTGATGGCCGGCATCTCCGGCGACCTGAACGCCCTCCACCTGGACGAGGAGTTTGGCCGGCGCACTCGTTTCCAGAGCCGCGTGGCCCACGGGGTGCTGACGGTGAGCTTCGTTTCGGCCGCCAACACGCTCTTGACCGGGCCGGGCTTCGTGTACCTGGGGCAGGAGATCAAGTTCCTGTCGCCGGTGCGCATCGGGGACACCGTGACGGCTGTTTCGGAGGTCGCGGAGGTGCGGACCGATAAGCAGATCCTGCGGGTGCGAACCACCGTACGCAACCAGCGGGGCGAAATGGTGGCCGATGGAATGGCCGGGGTGAAGAAGCTCTCGGAGCTGGAGTGAGGGGACGATGCGCCTGATCCAGTACCATCTGCCGGGACGGGGCGACCGCGTGGGGCTCGTACAGGGAGGGGCGGTGGTGGACATCACCGCGCCCCGCGACGGGCTCACGTCCACCGTGGCATGGCTCCAGGCGGCCGGCGGCTCGCCGCCCAGGCTCCGGCGCCTGGTGGCGCCGTTCCTGCGGCGAAAGAGCGGGACGGGACCCAGCGAGCAGGCGCTGGACGTGGCGCCGGCGCCGCGCCGCCCCCACCTCCGCATCCCCATCGACCCGCCCGAGGTGTGGGGGGCGGGCATCACCTACCGGCGCAGCGCGGACTTCCGGGACCAGGACGCGAAGACCTCCATGTACGACTACGTGTACACGAGCGCGCGCCCGGAGCTGTTCTTCAAGGCCACGGCGGCGCGCTGCGTGGGCCCCAACGGCCCCGTGATCGTCCGCTCCGATTCCGTGCTGACGGCCGCCGAGCCGGAACTGGCCCTGGTGCTGGGCCCGAACGGGGTCCTGGCGGGGTTCACGGTGTGCAACGACGTCTCGGCGTGGGACCTGGAACGGGAGAACGCGCTCTTCCTGCCCCAGTCCAAGATCTTCGCCGGCTGCTGCGCCCTCGGCCCGGCCGTGGTGACCCCGGAAGAGATCGCGGACCCCTATGCCCTGGATATTACTTGCCGGATGCTTCGGGCGGGCTCGGTACTCTGGGAGGGGAGGACGAACACGCGGGACTTCAAGCGGCGGTTTGAAGATCTGGTCGCATATCTGCTGAAAGACAACGTGATCCCCACCGGGACGGTCCTGGCCACCGGCACCGGCATCATGGTGCCCAACGAACACTGCCTCCGCCCCGGCGACGCCGTGGAGATCACCATCGCCGGGATCGGCACCCTCCGGAATCCCGTGGCCGCCGCCGGCGGAGTGCGCCAGGGCCGCACGGCGAAGTCCGGGACCTGACTGCGCGCGGTCGCGTCTCCCTCGCGGCAGCTCACCCACCCGAGGGGCCGGCCTCCGTCCGTTTCCGCCTTCCCTCTCCGTTCCCGTTCCCGCGCGCCTGCATCGCCGCGGGTTGCCACTTACGCTCCGCGCGCGAAGGCCGCGATCCGGCGCAGCCCCTCTTTCAGCAGGTGATCCGCGGTGGCGAAGGAGATCCGGACCTGCCCCGCGCCGGAGGGCCCGAAGGACTCGCACGGGGTCACGGCCACGCGTTCCCGCTCCAGCAGGGCGGTGGCGAAGTCCATGGCCGTCCGGTCGGGCCCGCCGACGTTGAGGAGCGCGTAGAATGCGCCGCGGGGCACGGCGGCCAACAGGTTGGTGCCCGCCAGGGCGTCCCGCACGAGGTCCCGCCGCGCCCGATAGGCGTCGCGGAACTGGCGCACGCACTCCTGAGGGCCGAGGAGCGCCGCCTCGCCCGCCTTCTGGGATACGGAGGAGGCGCAGGAGGCGAAGGGCTCCAGGAGGGAGGCGGCGCGGGCGGCCAGGGCCGGTGTGGCCACCAGGTATCCCAGGCGCCAACCGGTCATGGCGTAGGTCTTGGAGAAGCCGAAGACACTGAGCACGCGCCCCTCGGTATCGATGCGGCCCAGGGGCACGTGCTCGCCTTCGAAGACGAAGGCCTCGTACACCTCGTCCGTGACCACGTACAGGTCCCGGCGCGAGGCCAGCCGCACCAGCCCTTCGCTCACCTCCGGCGAGAAGACGCCTCCGGTGGGGTTGCCCGGGCTGTTCACCAGGATGGCCTTCGTCCGCGGCGTGACCAGCGCCTCGATCTCGCCCAGGTCCGGCTGGAAACCCCGCGCGGCGTGCAGGCGGAAGCGCGCCGCCCGCGCCCCCGCCAGGGCGGCGATGGCCCGGTAGTTCGGCCAGCCGGGGTCCGGGAGGAGGACCTCGTCGTCCCGGCCGGCCACCGTGAGCACGGCGATGGCCAGGGCGGCCACCGCGCCGGGGGTGATCACCACCTGGTCGGGCGCGCAGGCGAACCCGTTTTCGCGCTGGACCTTGGCCGCGATGGCCTCGCGCAGGGAGGGGAAGCCCGCGTTCGACGTGTACTTGGTGAAGCCCTGGCGGGCGGCCGCGTGGGCCGCCTCCACGATGTGCGCCGGCGTGGGGAAGTCGGGCTCGCCCACCTCCAGGTGGATGCAGTCGGGGACCCGGGCCGCCATCTCCATCAGGACACGCACGCCGGACCGGGTGAAGTGATCGAAGATCGGCGAGAGCGGTTTCATAGCCACCTCGTGCGTCGCGGTTTTCACCCCTCTCCCTCATCGAGGGAGAAGGGGAGGGTGAGGGTCCCTTGCCGCTGGGGCCCGCCGGGTTCAGACCCCCCTCACCCCGCCCTCTCCCCCTGCGGGGGAGAGGGGGATGATCTTTTAAGCCGCCTTCCCGTGCATCGCCCGCCAGACGCGCTCGGGAGTCGCCGGCATGTCGACGTGATCGACGCCGATCGCATCGGCGATCGCGCTGATGATGACCGGCAAAGCGCCCACCGTGCCCGCTTCGCCGCAGCCTTTGGCGCCCATCG
>DASPOZ010000247.1:0-8317 GCA_035625755.1 Candidatus Sulfotelmatobacter sp. | reverse complement strand
ATGCCGGGGCCCGGCAGGTGGAGGCGTTCCGGCGCGGGGAGGGGCTGGTGGGCTGGGTCTGGGAGCGGCAGCGGCCCCTGGTGGTGGCGGACGTGCTGGAAGACCCCCGCATGCTGAATCTGGAGTGGGTGCGGGCCGAAGGGCTGCACGGGTTCGCCGGGGTGCCCGTGATGGCGGGCCCCGAGTGCATCGGCGTCCTCTGCGTCATGCGGGCGGACCCCCGCCCGTTCACGGACCAGGACCAGGAGTTCCTGGAGGTATTCGCCGCCCACGCCGCCGTGGCCATGGAGAACGCGCGGCTGTACGCCGACGCCAGCACGGAATCCGGCCGGCTGCGCGCCCTGAACGCGGTCTCACGCGTGATCTCGTCCAGCCTGGACCCCGAGAGCGTGTTCCAGATCATCGTCCACTGGGCCTCGCGCCTCCTGGGGAACGCGGTCACCTACATCATGATCCTGGATGACTCCAGCGGGGAGATGACGGTGCGGGCCGCCTGGGGGTGGCAGCGGGCCGACCTCCGGGTGCAGTCCGGCTTCCGGCTGGGCGAGGGGCTGCCCGGAACGGTCGCCGCCACCCGCGAGCCCGTCACGGTGCCCGACGTGCTGGCGGACCCGCGGTTCGTGAACGTGGAGTGGGTCCGCGCGGAGGGGCTCCGCGGCTTCGCGGGGGTCCCCCTGGTGGTGGGGGACCGCTGCGTGGGGGTGCTCTGCGTGATGCGGCGGAGCACCGCGCCCTGGAAGGCGCAGGACCTGGAGCTGCTGGAGGCCTTCTGCGCCCAGGCGGCGGTGGCCGTGGAAAACTCCCGGCTCTACGCCGAGGCGGAGGCCCGGGCGGCCGAGCTGGACCAGCGATCCCAGGCCCTGGAGGCCCTGAACGAGACGGCCCGCCTCATCAGCTCCGAGCCGGACTTCCTGCCCCTCCTGCAGAAGATCGCGGACAGCGCCCGGCGACTGGCCCGGTCCCGCTACGCCGCGCTGGGCGTGCTGGGCCTGGGCGGCCGCCTGGCCCACTTCGTCCAGTCGGGCCTCACGGAGGAGGAGGTCCGGCGCATCGGGGACCTGCCCACGGGGAAGGGCATCCTGGGGGCGATGCTGCGCGAGGGGCGGCCCCTCCGGCTGCCGGACCTGGGGGCGGACCCCCGCGCCTCCGGATTCCCGGCCGCCCACCCGCCCATGCGTTCCTTCATGGGCGTGCCCATCCGTTTCGAGGGCCGCGTGCTGGGCAGCCTCTACCTCACGGAGAAGCTGGGGGGCGGAGACTTCACGGACCAGGACGAGCAACTCCTCATGGCCTTCGCCGCCCACGCCGCCATCACCCTGGAGCAGTCGCGCCTGGTGGAGCAGACCCGCGAGGACGCGGCCACCAAGGCCACGCTCCTGCGCGAGCTCCATCACCGCGTGCGGAACAACCTGGCCAGCATCGTCGGGCTCCTGTCCATGGAGCTGACCCGTCCCGGGGGCCGGAGCGCCCAGGAGGCCATCCAGGCCTGCATCGATCGCGTGCACGGGATCGCCGAGGTGCACGATTTGCTGGCCACGGGCGAGTTCGGGTCGGTGGAACTGAACCGGGTGCTGGAGACCATCGCCCGGAGCTGCTTCCAGCGGGGGGCGCCGGACGTGAAGATCGTGGTGGACGGCCCGCGGCTGCGCCTGCCCGCCCGCCATCTCACGGCCCTGGCGCTCATCGCCAACGAGGTGCTCATCAACGCCTCCAAGCACGCCTTCCGCGGGCGGGACCGCGGACAGATCGCCATCCGCACCGGCGTGAACGGCAACCGCGTGACCGTGGAGATCCGGGACGACGGGGTCGGGTTGGACCCCGAGCGGGCCGGCGACGGATCCGGGCTGGGCCTGGAGATCGTGGAGGCTCTGGCCCGAGCGGACCTGGGCGGCGAATTCCGGCTGTATTCGGACGGCGGCACGGTGGCCGTCGTCACGTTCCCCAAACCGCAACCCACGACAGGCCAGAGGGAGGGTGCAGCGTGAAGACTCTCAAGATCCTCATCGCGGAAGACGAGGGGCTGGTGGCGGCCGGCCTGAAGTCGCAGGTGGAGGCCCTGGGCCACCAGGTGGTGGGCCTGGCCAAGGACGGCATGGAGGCGGTGGAGCTCACGGAGCGGCTCTCCCCCGACCTCGTCCTGATGGACGTGCGCATGCCCCGCCTGGACGGGATCCAGGCGGCCAAGAAGCTTCAGGAGACCCTGCCCACCCCCATCCTGTTCATCACCGCCCACAGCGACCTCCAGCTCGCGGCCGACGCCAGCAAGGCGGGCGCGCTGGGCTACCTCATCAAGCCGGTGAACGGCCCGCAGCTCCAGCCGGCCATCCAGGTGGCCGTCTCCCGCTTCGATGAGATCGCGGCCCTCCGCCGCTCGGTGATGGATTTGAAGGAGGACATCGAGGCCCGCAAGCACGTGGAGCGGGCCAAGGGTATCCTGATGAAGCGCCTCCGCCTGGATGAGGGGGATGCCTTCGGGCTCCTGCAGCGGCGGAGCCGCAATACGCGCAAGCCCATGGCCGAGGTGGCGTCCCAGATCATCGCCGCGGATACCTTCTTCGCCGAGATGGAGAAGGAACTGCACCACGCCTAGGATGCTGAAGCCCGTTTCGCGCAGGCCGCATGCAAGGCGGCGCCTACCATTGCGGAATGCGGAATGCGGATTGCGGAATGGGAGGGCCGGCACGTCGCAGCGCCACCGCCGCCGCAACGTCGGCAGCGGGAAATCGTCCGAGCGCGCCAACGCCCCACCCACTGCCACCGAGGCAGCGGGAAAAGATTCCGGGCCTTTTCCAGCGGCCTGCTGAGGCCGCCGGGCCGCGGGCGACCAGGACCCGCTTGCCCCAGCCCGGGACCACGCTGCCCCAGCTTCCCGGCAGGACGCCCCCCGTTCAATTTGTCCTGTGCACCATAACTCCCTGAAAGCACGGGGGTCGCGATATTCCGGAGCCCTCTCCTCGAAAGGCGTGCCCTGGCATTGGAGTTGCCTTCGCCCCCTGGCAGCCAAGTGGCTGGAGGAGGAGGTAGGAGACCCATGAACGGCAGTGGTGATCGCCCGGCAGCGACCATCGTCCTGGCAGAACCACCCATGAATGGCTGGGGGCTGCGCGCGCCCCTGGAAGCGCTCGGCCATGACGTGGTGGGCCATGCGGAGGACGGAGAGGCGGCCGTGGATCTGGCGGCGCGTCTGAACCCGGACCTGGTGGTGCTGGACGTACAGCTGCCGGGTCTGGGCGGGATCGGGGCCGCGGAGCGGCTGCAGGCCCCCGAGGGCCGGGGCCTCGTCTTCGTGGCCTCGCACTGGGACCCGGCCATGCTGGACGCGGCCGTGGGCGCCGGCGCGCTGGCCTGCCTGGTCCGCCCCCTGGGGGTGGTCCAGCTCGGCCTCAGCATCCTCGTGGCCCTGGAGCGGGGCGCCGAGATCGCGGCGCTCCGGGGGGCCCGCACCGAGCTGTTGTCGAAACTGGAGGCGCGCAAGCGGGCCGTGCGGGCCAAGGGCATCCTGATGCGGCGGCTGGGGATCGACGAAGACCGGGCGCACCTCCTGTTGCAGCACCGGGCCCGCAACACGCGGCGGCCCCTGGGCAGCGCCATCGACGAGGTGCTGGCCGCCGACCATTTCTTCGCCGACCTCGAACGTTCCCTGCGGGGGTCTTGACCGGACGGCGACGCTGCCGGCGTAGGAGGGACAAGGGGGGGGCCATGGAAGGGGAAGGGAAGCGGGACCACGCTCGGATGAATTTCATCTCGGACGCCCTGGAGATCATCCACGCCCAGGATCGGACCAAGGGCCTGCGCGACCGCCTGCTGGGGGGGGATTCCAAGGCGGCCGAGCTGCTCCGCGATCACTTCCGCCTCACCTACTGGGAGTACCGGGGCAAGGAGCTCCTCCCCCGCGAGGAGGCCGCTTGAGGACGGTGCGCCGCCGGCCAACGGCCTGCCGCGGAACGCAGAAAAACTCCCGACGGCCCGGGCGGCTCAAGAAGGTCCGGCTGCGGGGTGGCGCGGGCGGCGCGGTCACCCACCCGAGGTGGGTCGGAGGCGCCCATCGATCTCACAGGGTCCCATCCCATCGCGTCCCCCGCCTCCGCTGGGGGCGCGCCGGCTCCTTCCGCTGGAGGCCGTGCGTCGCAGCCCACCCGCTGTCGCCGCGGCTGCGGGGAGAGACGTCGGCCCTTTTCCCGCGGCCTGTTTGAGGGAAGCCGGAAGGATCCGCGCCATCCGGGACGCCCCGCAGGGCGCGCCCGCCGGCACCCCCCGCCGATCGCCGCCGCCGCGGTCTCCATCGGGAACACGCCATGAGCACCAAGCACCTCCTGTTTCCCACCGATTTTTCGGATCCCGCCCACCATGCCGGGCGCTATGCGGCCGCTCTGGCCCGAGCGCTGGGCGCGCGCGTGACCATCCTGCACGTCTTGCTGGCGCCGTACCCCACGGGGGTGGTCACGCCGGGGGAGTGGCTGGAGGTGACGCGGCGGCTGATGCAGGAGGAGGAGGGCCGCGCCCGGGAGGCGCTCCGGGGCCTGATGGAGGGGCACGACTTCCGCGGCATTTCCGTGCGAGCGGTGGTGAAGACGGGTCCCGTGGAGCACGAGGTGCTGCAGGCCTTGCGGCAGGACCCCGTGGACGTGGTGGTGATGGGCACGCACGGCCGCGGCCTGGTGGGCCGGGCCGTATTGGGCGGCGTCACCACCAAAATCGTGCGCCTCTCGCCGCGGCCGGTGCTGGCCGTGCGGTGGCCGGGGACGCAGCTTCATACGCCCTGGGGGAAGGTGCTGGTGGCGCCGGCCCCGCGCGCCGGGGGCCCCTCCTTCGCCCGCATCCTGGTGCCCCTGGACGGCTCGCCGCTGGCCGAGGGCATCCTAACCGAGGTGATGGCCCTCGCCAGCCCGTTCCATCCCTCGTTCCTCCTGGTCCAGGTCATCGAGCGGCCGGCCTATCCCATGCTCGACGTGTCCGGCGTTCAGACCCGCGAGGCCGAGGAGGCCATCGGATACCTGGACCGGGTGCGGGCCGTGGTGGAGGCCGCGGGGTTCCCCGCGCGGACCGAGGTGCTGTTCGGCCATCCGGCCGCGGCCATCCTGGCCCACGCCGCGAAGGCCGAGGCCGACGTGATCGCCATGTGCACCCACGGCCGCAGCGGCCTGGACCGGTGGCTGCTGGGGAGCGTGGCCGAGAAGGTGCTCTCGGGGTCGGAGATACCGGTCCTGCTCTATCGCGCCTGGGCCGAGCCGTCCTGATCGCCTCGAGGGTGCGGCGAGCACGGAGGGCTGGGCGGCGATGAACCGCTCGGCCCTCCGTGCTGCTTCGTGCCGGCGGCCGGATCGTTCGTCGGGGATCGCATTGACAGGTCCTCGCGGGGCGTGCGAGAAATGAGGGGTCCGTCGGACCCGGGGGGTCTGTCCAGCAGGAGGAGAGCATGAGTACCGGCAAGGCTTCCGAGGTGGCAGCCAGGTGGACGTCTCGATTCGATGAAGGCCACGCCGGCCTGCGGGACCGGCTGGGCGGCAAGGGCGCCGGCCTGGCCGAGATGAGCCGCCTGGGGCTGCCCGTGCCGCCCGGCTTCACCATCACCACGGACGCCTGCCGCGCCTACCTGGCCGGCGGGCAGCAGTTCCCCCCCGGCCTGTGGGAGGAGACCCGGGCCCGCGTGCGGGAGCTGGAGGCCAAGCTGGGCCGGCGCTTCGGGGAGCCCGCCGCGCCCCTGCTGGTGTCCGTCCGCTCCGGCGCCAAGTTCTCCATGCCCGGGATGATGGACACGGTGCTGAACCTGGGCATGACGGACGCGGTGGCCGAGGGCCTGGCCAAGCGGGCCGGCAATCCCCGCTTCGCACGGGACGCGCAGCGTCGCTTCCTGCAGATGTTCGGGGACGTCGTCCTGGGCGTCCCCCACGAGCGCTTCGAAGAGGTCCTGGGGGCGGCCCGGGCCCGCCGCGGGGCGAAGACGGACACGGAACTGACGGCCGAGGACCTCGTGGAGGTGGTGGCCGGCTACCGTTCCGTCATCGCGGCCGCGGGGAAGGGGGTCCCGGAGGATCCCTGGGCGCAGCTGGAGCTGGCCATCCGGGCGGTCTTCGCGTCCTGGGCCAATCCCCGGGCCGTCACCTACCGGACCATCCACCGCATCCCGCACGACCTGGGGACCGCCGTGAACGTCCAGGCCATGGTCTTCGGGAACACGGGGGCCCGCTCTGGCAGCGGCGTGGCCTTCACGCGCAACCCCGCCACCGGGGAGCGGCAGGTCTACGGGGAGTACCTCCTGAACGCCCAGGGCGAGGACGTGGTGGCGGGCATCCGCACCCCCAAGCCCCTGGAGGCCCTGCGGGCCGAGCTGCCCGAGGCCCACGCCGCCCTCCTGCGCCTGGCCGCGCAACTGGAGCGCCACTACCGCGACGTGCAGGACGTGGAGTTCACCCTGGAGGAGGGGACCTTCTGGCTCCTGCAGACCCGCGCCGGCAAGCGCACGGCCCAGGCGGCGGTCAAGATCGCCGTGGACATGGTCAAGGAGGGGCTCCTCACGCCGGAGGAGGCCCTCCTGCGCGTGGAGCCGGACGGGCTCGAGCAGTTGCTCCATCCTCGCCTGGACCCCCACGCCCCCAAGGCCGTCCTGGTCAAGGGGCTGGCCGCCTCGCCCGGCGCGGCGCGCGGGGCGGCGGTCTTCGACAGCGATACGGCCGCCCGCCGCGCCGCAGAGGGGAAGGCCGTGATCCTGGTCCGCCCCGAGACGAGCCCGGACGATATCCACGGCCTCAACGCGGCCCAGGGTGTGGTGACCTCCCGGGGCGGGATGACCAGCCACGCCGCCATCGTGGCCCGGGGCATGGGGAAGCCGGCGGTGGTCGGGGCGGAGGGCCTCCACATCGACCTGGCCGCGCGCCGCGCCCGGGGGAACACCCTCACCATCGCGGAGGGCGACCTCATCACCATCGACGGCGGCATCGGCGAAGTGCTCGTGGGAGAGGTCCCGCTGCTCCCGCCCTCCCTCACCGGCGAGGTGCAGGAGCTCCTCGCCTGGGCGGACAAGGCGCGGCGGCTGGGCGTGCGCGCCAACGCCGATACCCCGGCCGACGCCCGCAAGGCCCGCGAGTTCGGCGCCGAGGGGATCGGGCTCACCCGCACGGAGCACATGTTCTTCGCCCCGGACCGGATCCCGGTGATGCGCGAGATGATCATGGCCGAGACCGAGGCCGAGCGGCGCGCGGCCCTGGCGAAGCTGTTGCCGGTGCAGGCGGCGGATTTCCAGGGCCTCCTGGAGGCCATGGAGGGCTACCCGGTCATCATCCGCCTGCTGGATCCTCCCCTGCACGAGTTCCTGCCCAGCCTGGAGGAGCTGCTGGTGGAAGTGACGACGCTCCGGCTGGGCGGGAAGGATCCGGTCCGGCTGGCCGCCCAGGAGAAGCTCCTGGCCCGCGTGAAGGCGCTCCACGAGGTCAACCCCATGCTCGGCCTGCGCGGCTGCCGCCTGGGCATCCTCTACCCCGAAATCTACGAGATGCAGGTGCGGGCCATCCTCCGGGCGGCCATCGCCTGCGCGCGCGCCGGACGCGACGTCCACCCCGAGGTGATGACCGTGCTGGTGGGCCACCGGAACGAACTGGAGGCGGTGCAGGAGCAGCTCGAACGGGTGGCCAAGGAGGAGATCGCCAAGGCCGGCGTGACGGTGCACTACAAGTTCGGCACCATGATCGAGCTGCCCCGGGCCGCGCTGGTGGCCGATCAGATCGCCGAGAAGGCCGAGTTCTTCTCCTTCGGCACCAACGACCTCACGCAGACCGCCTTCGGCTTCTCCCGCGACGACGCCGAGGCCAAATTCCTCCGGGCCTATCTGGAGAAGCGGATCCTCCCTGAGAACCCCTTCCGCACCCTGGACCGCGACGGGGTGGGCGAGCTCGTGCGCATCGGGACGGAGAAGGGCCGCTCCCGCCGCCCGGGGCTCGAGGTGGGCATCTGTGGCGAGCACGGGGGCGACCCGCCCTCCGTGGCCCTCTGCCACGAGCTGGCCCTGGACTACGTGAGCTGTTCGCCCCACCGGGTGCCCATCGCCCGCCTGGCCGCCGCCCAGGCCGCCATCCGCGAACGCCTGGGGGGGCGCGCCGAGCGCGACGTGTAGGGCGGCGCGCAGTCCCAGCCGTTCCCCGAGGCGGTGGGAGGCCGGCGACCCCGGCCCCCACCGCCGCCCTTTTTCTGGGGGCCCCGGGCCGGTCGTCGGGCGCCCGGCGGGCTGCCAGGCCCTCCCCCAGCCGGCTTCCATTCCGTCTCCCCCTGGGATAGAATCCCTACAGCCTTAGGAGTGAACATGCCTGAGCGAAGGCGGGTGGTT
>DASPOZ010000246.1:0-18268 GCA_035625755.1 Candidatus Sulfotelmatobacter sp. | reverse complement strand
CCCCGCCTCCTCGGCCGCCGCCTTGGAACGGTGGTAATTGAGGATCACCCGCGCGCCGGCCTCGGCCAGGCGCAGGCAGATCTCCCGGCCGATGCCCCGGGAGCCCCCCGTGACGAGGGCGATCTTCCCGCTCAGGTCGATGCGCATGCCACGCCCTCGACCCGGGCGGACCCGCCACCCGCGTCATCCCCGGCCACCGGCGCCTCCATATTTCACCACCAGGATCGAGGCGTTCTGCCCGCCGAACCCGAAGGAGTTCGAGATCGCCGCGCGAACCGTGCGGCGCCGGCCCGTTTGGGGGACGTAATCCAGATCGCAGCGCGGGTCAGGGCGGCTGAGGTTGATGGTGGGATGGATGGCATCCCGCTGCACCGTCAAGACCGTATACACGAATTCGGGGCCCCCCGCCGCGGCCATCAGGTGCCCGATCAGGGATTTGCTGGAGCTGATGGCGATCCGGGGGGCCCACTCGCCGAAGACCCGCTTGATGGCGTGGGTCTCCACGGCGTCGTTCAGTTTCGTGCCCGTGCCGTGCGCGTTGATGTAATCGATGCCGGAGGGGTCCATCCCGCCGTCCAGCAGGGCCGCACGCATGGCCCGTTCCGCCCCCCAGCCCTCCGGATGCGGCGCCGTCACCTGGTACGCATCCATGGAGGAACCGTAGCCGCTCACCTCGGCGTAGATCCTCGCCCCCCGCTTCCTGGCGTGGGCTTCAGCCTCGAGCACGGCCACCCCCGCCCCTTCGCCCATCACCAGTCCAGAGCGCCGCCGGTCGAAGGGCCGGCAGAGTTCCTGCGGGGGGACGGCGGCGGTGGCGGCCGCCTGCAGCAGGACGAAGAAGACCAGCCCCACGGGGTTGATCATGGAATCGGCGCCGCCCGCCACCATCAGATCGGCATCCCCCCTCCGGATGGCCCGGTAGGCGATCCCGATGGCCTGCGTGGCCGAGGCGCAGGCGGAGGTCACCGTGCAGTTGGGGCCCCCCAGACCGAACCGCCTCGCGATCAGGGCCGCGGCCCTGTCGGAGGGATGCCGGATGATGGACTCGGCGTGGACGGCGCCGTATTCGCGGCCGAAGCGCACGGTGTCGAACCGTCCCTCGGCCGACATCCAGCGCCGGATGTCCTCCAGCCGCACGATCCCCAGGCCCGCCGCCAGGGCCACGCCCCAGCCATCGTTCCGGGCGGCGGCGCCCAGGGCCCCGGCGTCCTCCAGCGCGCACCGGGCCGCCCAGAGGGCGAAGAGCGTCCGCCGTTCCCCCTCGGCGGCCGCCTCCTCCGGGTACGCATCCGCGATCCGCTTCCAGTCCTCGGTGATGGCGCCCACCGCCTGCACCGGCGACGCCCCGGCGCCGGGGAGGCGGAGCGCGGTGATCCCCGACGCCCCCGCCAGGGCCTTCTCCCAGTTCTCCTCGAGGCCGAGGCCCAGCGGGGTGGCCAGGCCGAGCCCCGTGACGACCACCCGTCCCTTCCCGCCCATTCAGGAGGCCCCGGCCTCCGCTCGGGCCGTGGGGTCCGGGAGGCCGCTGTAATAGCGAAATAGGGCCATCAGGTTCGCCGGGTCCCCGGCGGGAAAGTGGCTGTAGATGATGCGTCCCATGGAGGCGACGACCTCGCCCTCCACGTCCACCCAGGCCTTCCCCAGGGAGTCCCTCGGCGAGGTGGAGGTGATCTCTCCATGGATCTGGGCCTGGAACCCGGTCCGCAGGCGCGGGGGCAGCGAGACGCCTTCGATGACCGACATGATCGCAGAGAGCCTGAAGTCGTGGGAGTAGATGATCAGCCAGCCCAGGAGTTGGGCCATGGCCTCGATGAGCATCACGCCGGGGACGAGGGCGACCCTGCCGAAGTGTCCGCGGTGGAATTCTTCCGACAGCGCAAAGCTCTTCACCCCGACGATGGACTTTCCCTTCTCCAGCCGCATCACCCGGTCGTACATCAAGAATCGCATGAGCCGTCCTTGCGCAGGCTGCTCAAAAAGGTCCAGGTCCCAGGCGGCGCCTCCCATTGCGGAATGCGTGCTTCGACTAGCTCAGCACGGCCTGAGCCCGTCGAAGGACGGATTGCGGAATGCGGAATGGGAGGGCCGGAACGCCGCAGCGCCACCGCCCCGCCCGCTGCCGCACGGCAGCGGGGACCAACGCCGGGTCTTTTCGGCAGACTAGCCAGGAACCCGTGTCCCGCAGGCTGCTCAAAAGGGCCCAGGTGCCAGGCGGCGGGCGAAGGGCCGAGTGAGGCGTACTCCGCGTACGCCGCAGCGAGCGCCCGAGCGCGCCAACGCAGCAGATGGGCCCTTTTCAGCAGCCTGCTAGGCAAGCGACTCCAGGATCAGGGACGCGCATTGGCCTGCGTGGCCCCGGGCGTTCACCATCACGCGTCGCGGGGCGGAGGGCAAGGGCCGGCCGCCGCCCAGGGGGAACCGGATGCGGGGATCGGGAGGGCCGCCCCGCGCGGCGGGGGGGATGGCCCCGCTGCGGAGCACGGACATGCCGAGGACCGTATCCAGGGCGGGCCCGGCGGCCTGGGCGTGGCCCAGCGCCCCCTTCGAGGAAAATACCCGGACCGTCCCCACGCAGGCCGCGAACACCTCGTGGATGGCCTCGATCTCCTTCCCATCCCCCTCCCAGGTCCCGTCACCGTGCGCGATCAGCGCGTCCACATCGGCCGGCGCGAGCCCGGCGCGGCGCAAGGCATCCCGCATCGCCCGGGCGATGGCCGGGGCCGCGGCCCCGGGGAAGCCCTCGGCGGCCCCGCAGGCGGCGCCGTACCCCGCAATGCCGGCCGCATAGGGCACGCCCCGCGCGTCGGCCGAGGTGCGGAGCTCGAGACACAGGATGGCGCAGCCC
Organism: Candidatus Sulfotelmatobacter sp.; assembly: GCA_035625755.1. GTDB lineage: Bacteria > Methylomirabilota > Methylomirabilia > Methylomirabilales > DASPOZ01 > DASPOZ01. Next base: position 15,423 of record DASPOZ010000246.1, on the reverse strand, counting down.
TCGCCGGCGATGGTGCCGCTCCTGGTGGCGGCGAAGGGGCGGCAGGCCATCCCGTCGGGCCCGGGCGCGGCGTTGAGCGCCCCCTGCAGATGGGCCCGCGCCAGGGCGGGCGGGCACACCTTTCCGCTGACGCCCCCGGCCAGGACGGCCCTGGCCCTGCCCTCCCGCACGGCCTCCGCCCCCTCGATGATGGCCTGGGCGCCCGCATCCGCATCGGGCGAGAAGACGGCGTTGTCGCCGGAGATGCCCAGGGCGATGGCCACCTGACACAGCGCGATGTTGTTCAAGGTGGAGAGGGGCCACAGCGGGTGGATCTGCCGGAAGCCCTTGGAGTAGAAGGCCTCCATGTCCAACCCCCCGTCGTGGCCCAGCGAGGCCAGGACCGCGGGGGCGAGGTCCTCGGCGCGGTAGTCCACCATGCCCATGCCCAGGTAGCACCCGATCGCCTCGGGCGGGAGGGGCGCCGCGTCCAGCCGGGCCTCCCGGAAGGCCTCGCGGCTGCACTTCAGGAGCATGGAGGTATGCAGATCGGAGATGCGCTCCCAGCGGGGGGGGATGTCTTCCCCCGCGCGGGCGAGGTCCCCCACCTGGGCCGCCGCCCGGCAGGGGAACCCTCCTGCATCGAACCCCTCGATGGGGCGGATCCCGCTCCGTCCCGAGAGCACCCCCTCCCAGGTCTCGGCGGCGCTGTGCCCCAGGGCGCTGATGGCCGCCGCCCCGGTGATCACCACAGAGCGGTCGTTCACGCCCGCCCCCCATTGGGGATTGCGGAATGCGGATTGCCGAATGCGGAATGGGCCGGCCGGCGCGCCGCCGCACTGCCGCTGCCGCCGAGGTAGCGAGCAAGAGACGCCGGGGCTTTTTCGGCAGCCTGCCGCGGCAGGCTGGCCAGGACCCCGTGTCCCGCAGGCTGCTCAAAAGGGCCCAGGTGCAAGGCGGCACGCGAGGCGCCGACTGAGGCGTACTCCGCGTACGCCGCAGGGAGTGCGCAAGCGCGCCAACGCAGCAGATGGGCCTTTTTCAGCAGCCTGCCAAACACAGGCACGCGTTTTGCCCGCCAAAGCCGAAGGAGTTGGAGAGCGCGATACGATGCCCCTGCTGCCTGGCCGCGTTGGGCACATAATCCAGGTCGCACTTCGGATCGGGATACTCGTAGTTGATGGTCGGCAGGATGATGGAGCGTTGCATCCCCACCAGCGTGAGGATGCATTCGATGGCCCCCGCCGCCGCGATGGTGTGCCCCAGCATGGATTTGTTCGAGCTGACCGGGATGGTCTTGGCCCGCGGCCCGAAGACTTCCTTGATGGCCAGCGTCTCGATGGCGTCGTTTTGCTGCGTGGATGTCCCGTGGGCGTTGATGTAATCCACCTCCTCCGGGCTACGGCCCGCATCCTCCAGGGCCCCCCGCATGGCCAGGATCGCCCCCTCGCCCTTCGGGTGCGTATCCGTGATCCGGTAGGCATCGGCGGAATCGCCATAGCCCAGGATCTCCCCCAGAATGGGCGCCCCGCGCGAGCGGGCGTGTTCCAGCGCCTCCAAGACCACCGCCCCGGCGCCCTCGGACATCACGAACCCGGAGCGTTTGCGGTCGAAAGGTCTGGAGGCCTGCTGGGGGCTGCGATACCGCTCGGCCAGCGCCTTGAGCAGGGTGAAACCGAGGAGGCCCATGAAGTCCAGCGTCGCCTCGCACCCCCCGGCGATCATCGCCTCGGCCCTTCCCTCCCGGATGGTGCGCGCCGCTTCCCCGATGGCCTGGGCGCCCGCCGCGCAGGCGGACACGATAGACAGGGTGCTCCCCCGGCAGTCGAACAGACCGGCCAGGATGGCCATCGCGACGTCCGGCTTTCTGCGGAAGAACAGCGAATACGGATATCCTCCCGCCTGCACCAGCCCGCGCAGATCCCATCGGCCCTCCCCCGGGTAGAACCGATGGAGGAACACCACCTCCTGCACCGAGGGGTTGTCCCCGTGCGAACCGAGCGCCACCCCGATGGACTCTCGGTCGGCGATCTCGCCGAGCCGCGCCTGCCGCGCCGCCTCCGCCGTCGCCACCGCCATGAGCCGGGCCCCACGGGACGCCAGGCGCTCGAAGCGGGCCGCCCGCGGGTCCTGCGGCTCGTCCAGCCAGGCCTCCTTCACCTGGCCGCCGATCCGGCAGGGCAGGCCCTCGGTATCGAAGCGCGTGATGTCTTCGATGCCCGAGATTCCCTGACGCGCCTTCTCGAAGGTCTCGCCGGTGTTCTTGCCGAGGGGCGTGATCATCCCGTAGCCGGTGACCACCACCCTGCGCCTCGAGACCGTTCCCGCCATGTCCATGCCGGCTTTCGCAAGCCGTCGAAAAGCTCGTTTGCTGCAGGCCGCTCAAAAGGGCCCAGGTGCAAGGCGGCACGCGCTGCGCCGACTGCGGCGTGCGCCGGGTACGCCGCAGGGCCACCGCTGCCGCAACGTCGGCAGCGGGACATTGTCCGAGCGCGCCAACGCCGCAGATGGGCCTTTCTCAGCGCCCTGCTAGTGTCCTGTTTCAGAAATCCGTTGAAGAATTTCCGTTCGCCCTGAGCTTGTCGAAGGGCGGAATCTTGCAGCCTTCGTGCTTCGACTGGCTCAGCACGAACGGAGAATTAATGCTGCGAATATCTGACTCAGGACACTAGAAGATCTTCATCTCTTCCTGGACCTTGCCCAACCACGCCTTGATCAGGTCGTCGCCCGTGGTGAAGACCGCGGCGGCGCCGCACGCGCCGCAGCGGATATGGGTGCCATCCTCCGTCTTCCATTCGGCCCGGCCGCAGCGGGGGCACGACTCCGGCAGGGTATTCAGGATATCCATCACGCCGTTGGCCAGCGACCGTACGGTGATGAGCGAAGTGGCGGCGTCCATCTCCATGCCGGGCCGCAACTCGCTGTGGTCCCCCAGGCGGATCTTCAGGAGCCGAACGGCCTTCTCCGTGAGCTGGGCGTTTTCGTCGATGGCGGAGCCTTCGCCGAACATCTCCTCCATGTGTTCCAGCACGTAGTGACGGGCCGTCCGGATGCCGAAGGCCTGCTCCAGACGGTAGTTGATGTCCAGGAAATCCAGGGATTGCGCCTCCAGGTCGTTGATCAGGGAGGTGTCGGGGGTCATGCGGCCCGCGTCCGTCCGCAGCGTCTCCGCGATGCTCCGCTTCACCTCCTGGATCACACGCTCCTCGGTCACCAGGCGTTGCATGGTCTCAGCTCCATCCTCCAGGGCCGGGCGGGGGAGAGAAGGGATGCGGGGCCGCCGGTCAGGCCTGCGGCGGGCGCTGGTACAACCGGTTGCTCAGCCCGCGATCCACCACCAGGGTCTGGCCGAGGATGCCGTGGCTCCCCGGGCCGCAGAGGAAGAGGGCCGCCTCGGCGATCTCGTCCGGCTCCACCACCAGCTCTTCCGGCAGGTGGGCAAGCTCTTCCATGTACTGGCGGAGGACCTTGAGGGAGTCGGTCCGCACCACCCCGCCGCAGATGCCGTTCACGGCGATCCGCCGCTCCCGGAGGCTCTCGGCCAGGTCCCGCACGACGCATTCCATGGCCGCCTTCATGCTTCCCAGCGGATACCCCGGGTTGTAGAAACGGCTCCCGAGGCTCGAGAGGAAGAGGATCTTGCCGTGCGCCCCCTCCAGCAACGGCAGCGCCTCCTGGATGCAAAAAATGTTTCCCAGGAAGTTGGTGTCCACCAACTGCCTCAACTCGCGCTCCAGGAGGCGCTCCAGGGGCTTGAAGGGCGCCCGCGCCGCGTTGAGGACGAGGAAATCCAATCGCCCGTACGCCTCCTTGACCCCCTGAAGAAGCCGTCGCACCGACTCGCGGACGGAGATATCCGCCTGGATCAGCACGGCGCGGCCGCCCATGGCGTGAATCTCCTCGCACAGCTTCTCTCCCTGCGCCTGAGAGGCCCCGCCCGGCTTGCGGTAGTTGAGGGCCACGGCCGCTCCCGCGAGGGCAAACTTCCTCGCGATGGCGCTGCCGATCCCGCGGGAGCTGCCGGTGATCAGCGCCACCTTCTCTTTGAAATCTGCCTGTTCCATGCGAGCCGGGCCGCCGCGGATCGCCCGCAGGCGTACGGGGCGAGGGCCCTGGGGCAGAGGAGGTGCATCCTGGTGAGGCGGCTTTGGAAGACCCCCGCGCGCGACCCCGCGGATCGAGCGCCGGGCCTCGTCTTGGGTATCATGGGCGGCGCCCCTCTGTCAATTGAGAACGGGCCCCGGGACGGGAGGGAGGTCTCTGCCGGTGGGACACGCGCGGGGCGTCCCGGCCGGCCGGCACCGCATCGTGCGGCGCCCGCTGGCCCGCCCCCGCGCCGGCGGCGCGCGGGCCGTACGGGCGGGAAGATCAGGCGACCGGGACCGTGGCCCGGCGCGCCGCGGAGGGAACGGCCGGCCGGGACGGCGGGCCCTCCCCCGCGGCGGCGGGTACCGCCCAGCGGGGGGAGGCCGCCGGCGCCAGGCGGACCGGCACACGCTCCCGGCCCGGGGGGGCCGTGTGGCATATCGGCTTGCGGGTGAGCAGCCGGAGGATGTAGGGCGTCATCTTGAGCGCGGTCCAGACCGTGGCGGTGAGTCCGGCCGCCTGGTAGCCGATGCGCCGATGGCGCAGCCTCGACCCATCGTGCCTGAGGGCCCGCAGCAGGTTCCACGGGTTATAGAACGCCGCATAGCCGCCCACGAGCTGGAGCTGCCGCTTCCAAGCCGGCGACCCATCGAGGACCATCACGTGGTTCCCGTCGAACTTGGACTCCGGGATGCGGTAGCGGCCCAGGGCCTTGAGCACCCGGCCGGTGTGGTGGGTCGGCTCGAATTCGCGCGTGCCGATGGCAGGACCGTGGGCGGTGCACTGGAACGAAATGGCCCCGGCCTTGCGCAGGAAGTCGGCCTGATTGAGGAGGCCGTACAGCGAGCCGCGGCTGTAGTAGGGCTGCCCGTTGTGGAACATCACCATGGCCATGGGCGCGATCTTCTGCTCGTGCATCAGCCGGAACAGTTCGATGGTGACCTCGGGCTTCTGGCCCTTGTTGATCAGCGTGGCCGTCAGGTCTTCGATGCCGAACCAGACAGCGCTCAGGCCGGCAGCCCTGGCCAGGGGGAGCAGATCGCGGTTCTTGAACGTGTCGAACTGGGTCGCCTCGGTGCCGAATCGGATGCGCTGTACGAACGGCCGCCCCCCCGTCTTGGCGCGGGCCATGGCCGCGAGCAGCTCCTCGGCGGTCTCGCGGTGGTTGAAGAAGTTGTCATCCGCCCCGAACAGGTGCTTGATCCCGAACCGCTCGTTGACGCTCCGGAGCTCGTGGACGAGGGCCTCGGGGCTGCGGAAGCGCCAGGTCTTCTGCTGCTGCGCCGGGATCGGGCAGTAGGAGCAATTGAACTTGCATCCCTGGGTGACCAGCAGGCTTACGATCATCGCGTGCCTGCCGACCCGGGAGTCGGGGAGCGGCCCGGCGGAGAGCCCGGCGCCACGATGCGGCGGCTCCAGCAGGCCCAGGCCGGTCACCTCGTGCGGCAGCTCGTCCAGATGCTGCACCAGCCGCTGCATGCCGGTATCCACCAGCAGCGGGGCTTGAGGGGTCGCCTCGGGCGCCAGGAAGACCAAGCCTGGCGTGGAATCCAGCGCGCCCTCGCGCCGGGCCCGTTCGAAGGCGGCCCGCATGCTTTCCCCTGGCCCGCGGTGCTGCACCAGCACGTTCAGCAGATCGAGCAACACGTAGGACTCGCCCGTCACGACCACGTCCGGCGCCACGCGGCCTCCCGGGCCGGGGATCGCCCAGAAGTCGTACGGCTCGTAGACGGCCTTCGGGCCGCCGGCGATGATGAGCGGCCGGTCCGCCCCCATGGTCCACGCCTCGCGGATGGCATCGTAGGCGGGTCGGCTGTGGATCTGCATGCTGGAGATGAGGAGCATCTGCGCGGGCCGGCCGTCTATCCGCGCCCGGCTGGGCCGAAAATTCGGATTCCAAAGCTGGAAGACCGCCCGGGTGCGGGCGAAGCCCGCCTGGTGCAGGGCGCCGGCGATGGTCCGCGCGCCGGCCGGGAACATCCACGAGTCGTAGAGGATGAAGGGGAGCAGGCGGGTGCTGCGATCGAAGGCCGAGAGGACCACGGCGGGGACCTCCGCCAGCTCGGCCGACCGGCGCCGCAGCGCGGTTTCAAGCGCCCGGTACGCCCCGGGAGGCACGAACCTGTCGGGACCCCTGCGGACGGCCAGTTCCATGGAACACTTCCCTCGGCCAAGGGGGGGAGGGTTCTGGTCCCTTCCCGGGGACCGGATCCTGAGGGGCGCGGCCCGGCGAGCGGGATCCGCGCCTCGCCAACCGGAGACAACCGTCCGCGGCGAGCCGGCAGGGCCGACGCCGCTGGTGCATCATATGCCGTCTCGCCGCACAGGTCAAATCGAAACACACAGGCCGCGCCCTCCCTGGACGAGCCGGAGGGGCTTCAGGGGGGGACCGGGGGCCGTCCGCGCCGCGGGCGGCCTCCGGCCGAAAGACCACCGACCGGCTTGACCGGCGGCGCGGGCCGTGATACTCACCGGGCAGATTTTGCGGGCCGCCGCGCCCGGCCCGTCGCCGTCCGTCGCCCTCCGCCGTGAAGAGCAGGCCGATGGCCAAACCCGTCAGCAGCCTCGCCGAGATCGCCAGCGATGTGCGCCTGCGCCGGGAGGACGGCTGGGTGGATATGGACGTGCGCTGGCTCGCCAACGAGGGGACCTTCGGCGCCCGCCACCACGTGATGGGCCGCACCCTGTTCATGCCCGGCGGCGGCCACCGGTCCCACAAGCACCCCCACGCCGAGGAGATCATGTACATCCTCCGGGGCCGGCTGGTCACCACCATCGGGGAGGAGACCGTCTGCATGGGGCCCCAGGACGTGTGCTACGTTCCCCCGGACACCCTGCACGTGATGCGGAACGTCAGCCCCACCGAGCCGTGCGAGATCATCTTCGTGTACGGCGGCGCGCCCAGCCTGGCCAAGGCCGGCTACGTGGCCCTGCCGGACCCGCCGGCGCACGAACCCCTCCCCCGCGGCGCCTCCCGGTGGGTGCGCACCCTGCCCACGATCCCCAGCGACGTGAAGCTCCGCCCCGAGAGCGGCTGGATGAACATGGACGTGAAGTGGCTCGTGGATGAAGCGCGCCTGGGTTCCCGCACCTGCGTCCTGGGGCGCACCATCTTTCCGCCGGGATCCAGTCACGGGGCGCACAGCCACCCCCACGCCGAGGAGGCGATGTACGTCGTGCGCGGGTACGGCGAGACGCTGGACGGCGATACGTGGTACCCCATGGGGCCCGAGGACGTGGTGTTCACCCCGCTGGGCGTGCGGCACGGCTTCCGCAACACCAGCCCGTCCGAGCCCTGCGAGACGCTCTGGACCTACGGGGGCGCCCCCAGCCTGGCCAAGGCCGGCTACGTGGAGATGCGCTGACCGCGCGGCGCGCCAGTGCGGAATGCGTGCTTCGACGAGCTCGGCACGTCCCGAGCTCGCCGAAGGACGGATTGCGGAATGCGGAATGGAAGGGCACGGGCGCCGCGGCGCTGCCGCTGAAGCAGCAGGCAGAAGGCACTGGATCTACTTGCCCGCTACCGGGGGGTTTCAGTAGCCCGGCGAGAGAGAAGAGGTCATGCGGGGCTTATGCGCGTGGTGCGGGAAGGAGCTGCAGACTTCCAGTCCCGGCGATCCTTCCACCACCACCCACGGGATCTGCGAGGACTGCTTTCTGGGCCTGCGGGTGTCCGAGACGTTGAAGCGCCTGCAGCCGGAGGCGGGCCCCTATCCGATCTTCGTCCCTCCCAACCGGGACGACCTGGTGCTGCGCCTCCGGCGCGAGGGGCCGCCGGGCTGTTCCTTCCTGGTCTACACCGACCTCCGTCGGGGCGAGCGCCGTGGACAGCGGCGCCCCGTGCCAGGCGATCGGCGCACGGGCCGCGATCGCCGGAGCGGCAATCTCTCGTTTCTTCCATCGCGACCACCGGATCCTCGCCTCCCCTAGCAGGCTGCTGAAAAAGGCCCATCTGCTGCGTTGGCGCACTCGCGCACTCCCTGCGGCGTACCCGGAGTACGCCTCAGTCGGCGCTTCGCGCGCCGCCTTGCATCTGGACCTTTTTGAGCAGCCTGCAGGACACAGGATCTTGGCGAGCCCGCTGCGGCAGGCTGCGGGAGAAGGCCCGACGTCCCTCGCCGCTGCCTCCGCGGCAGCGACAGAGCCCCGGCGTGCCGGCCGGCCCATTCCGCATTCCGCAACGGCGGGGCGCGCGCCGCGCCCCGCGCTGGACCGGGCCGAGGCTCCTGGTGTAGTGTGAAAGTCCACGTCCGGCGCGGCGGTTTGGGAGACTACGCTATGGGACGCATCCTGGTTACCGGGGGGGCGGGGTTCATCGGGTCGCACCTGTGCGAGCGCCTGCTGGCGCAGGGGCACGATGTCCTGTGCCTGGACAACTTCTTCACCGGATCGAAGGAGAACACCCGGCACCTCGTGGACAACCGGCGCTTCGAGGTGATCCGGCACGACATCATCGCCCCCATCGACTTGGAGGTGGACGCCATCTTCAACCTCGCCTGCCCGGCGTCGCCCATCCATTACCAGCTGGATCCCGTGCGGACCATCCAGGCCAACGTCCTGGGCGTCACCAACATGCTGGAGCTGGCCCGGCGCACCGGGGCGCGCATCCTGCAGGCCTCCACCTCGGAGGTGTACGGCGATCCACAGGTGCACCCGCAGCCGGAGACGTACTGGGGCCACGTGAACCCCATCGGCGTGCGCAGCTGCTACGACGAGGGGAAGCGCGTGGCCGAGGCGCTCCTGATGGATTACCACCGGCAGTACGGGGTGGAGATCCGCATCGCTCGCATCTTCAACACCTACGGCCCGCGCATGGCCGGCGGCGACGGCCGGGTGGTCACCACGCTGGCCATGCAGGCCATGGCCGGCGAGCCGCTCACCGTGTTCGGCGACGGCACCCAGACCCGCGCCTTCTGCTACGTGGACGACACGGTGGAGGGCCTCCTGCGCCTCATGAACCACCCCTGCCCCCCGCCCGGGGCCGACCGGCGGGTGCGCCCGGCGGGCCGGCGGGCCGCCGAAGACGTGGAGGACGCCTCGCGTCCGGTGAACCTGGGCCGCCCCAGCGAGGTGGCCATTCTGGAGCTGGCCCGGACCATCCTGCGCCTCACCGGCTCCGCCTCCCCGGTCGTCTTCCGTCCGCTGCCGTCCGATGACCCCATCCGCCGCCTCCCCGATATCTCCCGCGCCCGGTCCCTGCTGCACTGGGAACCCCAAGTGTCCCTGGAGGACGGGCTGCAGCGCACCATCGACTACCTGAAGCGCACCCTTTCCTGACAGGCGCTTTCCATTGCGGAATGCGGAATGGGCCCGCCGGCACGCCGATGCGCTGTCGCTGCCGCCGAGGCAGCGAACAAGACACGCCGGGGCTTTTCCGGCAGCCTGCTAGAGCAGGCGGGCCAGGAACCTGGATCCCGCAGGCCGCTCAAAAGGGTCCAGGTGCAAGGCGGCGCGCGAAGGGGGGGTACCCACCGAAGGTGGGTCCGAGGCGTACTCCGGGTACGCCGCAGGGAGCGCCCGAGCGCGCCAACGCACCACCCGCTGCCGCCGAGGCAGCGGGGAGAGATGTTGGGCCCTTTTCAGCGGCCTGCTAGGCGCGCGCGAAGTCGATATAGCCGCGCTCCACGTTCGTTCCAATCAGCTCCACACGCACCCGGTCGCCCACGTCCAGCCCCTCGAAGCCGTGCACCAGCTTGCCCTCCACCGGCGGCTGGAGGATGCGGACCCAGGTCCCCTTGGGGGAGGCGCCGGTGACGATGGCGTCGAACCGCTGGCCGATCCGCGATTCCAGGAGCAATGCCGCGGCCGACTTGCCCACCTGCCGCTCCACCTTGTTCGCGTTGTCCTCCTCCTCGGTGCAATGGGCCGCCAGGGCCTGCAGCTCATCGTTGCCGTAGGGCACCGGGCGCCCCGCCAGCGCCGCCTTCAGGAGCCGCTGCGTGACCAGGTCCGGGAAGCGCCGGTTGGGGGCCGTGGAATGGGTGTAGTCCCGCACCGCCAGCCCGAAGTGTCCGGGCGTCGTCCCGCCGGGGAACTCCACCACGTACTCGCCCCGCCCCATGAGCTTGACGATGGCCAGCGAGAGGTCGGGGAAGCGCAGCGGGTCGGCCCGCCGCCGCCGGGCCAGGAATGCCTCGAGGGCCGCCGCGTTCGGCTCGGGCGGCAGGCGCGCGCCGAACCCCTCCGCCAGCTCGGCGATGCGCCCCCACCGGTCCGGCGAGCGCAGGACGCGGCGCAGCGAGGGGAAACGGTGCGCCTCCAGGTACGCCGCGGTGGCCCCGTTGGCCGCGATCATGAAGTCCTCGATCAGGGCCTTGGCCCGGTTGGGTTCCTCCACCTCCAGGTCGGTGAGCCTGTCGCCGTCGAACACCGGCCGCGCCTCGATGGTGTGCAGGCCGAGGGCACCGTGGTGGTGCCGCCGGTCCTTCAGGGCCTGGGCCACGCGGTCCTGCAGGCGGATCTGCGCGTCCATCCCGGGCACCGCCGCCAGCCGCGCCGGCGCGGGCCCGGCGCCCTCCAGCCAGGCGGCGACGCCGTTGTAGGCCAGCTTCGCCTGATTGCGCACCGTGGCGCGATAGAGGTCCGAGCCGGCGGCGGCCCCCGTCTCGTCCACCACCATCTCCACGACGATGGCCAACCGATCCTGGCCCTCGCCCAGCGACGTGAGGTCTGTGGAGAGCCGCTCGGGGAGCATGGAGAAGATCTCGGCGGCGGTGTAGACCGATGTGGTGTTGTGCCGCGCGTGGGCATCGATGGCCGAGCCGTCCCTCACCACCGCGTCCACATCGGCGATGGCCACCAGCACCTTCACCCCGCCCTCCGGCAAGGGCTCCGCCACGGTGAGCTGGTCCAGGTCCCGGGAGTCGTCGTTGTCGATGGAGGTCCAGAGCAGCCCGCGCAGGTCGCGCGCGGCGGGCAGCCCGTCCGCGGCGGCCGCCGTTGCCCTCGCGGCCTCGGCCAGCGCCGGCGGGGAGAAATCGGGCAGCAGCCCGCGATCGATCATGGCCTGGCGGGCGATGGCCCTCAGGTCTGCCCGGTGCCGCGTGGCGTTCCGGCTCATCCGATCGCTCCTCGCGCGAACGCGCGGCGCGGCGCCATTGCGGGTTGCGTATTGCGGAATGCGGATTGAGCCGACCGGCACGCCGCGCTGTCGCTGCCGCCGAGGCAGCGGCGAGACACCCCGGGCCTTCCTGCGTAGCCTGCCGTGGCAGGCTGGCCTGGAACCCGTGTCCCGCAGGCTGCTCAAAAGGGTCCAGGTGCAAGGCGGCACGCGACGCGCCGACTGAGGCGTACTCCGGGTACGCCGCAGGGAGTGCGCGAGCGGGCCAACGCCGCAGATGGGCCCTTTTCAGCAGCCTGCTAGGCGCGCTTGCGTCCGATCATCAGGCTCGTACCGAAGGCAGTGTCCCGCCGCACCACGTGGCCGACGCCGGCTTCCTCCATCCATCGCCGGACCTGCGACTCGGTGTAGGTATCCCCGGCCTCCGTCCCCACCAGCATGTTCAGGGCGAAGAGCGCGCCGAAGGGCGGCGCCGTCCGGTCCTCCGCCATGATGAAATCCTGGACCACCAGTTGTCCGCGGGGATCGAGGGCCTCCGCCGCCTTCCGCAGCAGGGCGCGGTTCTGCGCCGGGGAATTGCCGTGCAGGATCGCCGAGAGGAACGCCAGATCGAACCCGCTCCCCAGCGGATCCGCCTCGAAGTCACCCGCAGCGGTCTTCACCCGCGCCGCCAGGCCCTCGTGCCGGATATATTCCTCGGCCAGCGGCACCACGCCGGGCAGGTCGAAGACCACGGCGCTGATGTCCTCCCGTGCCCGCGCAAACGCCATCGCATAGGCCCCGGAGCCACCCCCCACGTCCAGCACGCGCGAGACGCCGGCCAGGTCCAGCGCGGCCACCACCTGCGGCGCATGCCTGGTGGCGCGCCAGTGCATGGCCGCGATGAACGCCCGGAGCCACTCCTCGCCGTGGGCCTTCACCGGCCGCGCCAGGACGGATTGCCCCTGGCGCACGGCCTGCGTGAGGGTGCTCCAGGTGGCCCACAGGTGGCCGATGTGCGCCAGGTTGGCCAGGAAGTCCGGCCCTCCGCGGACGAGAAAACGGACGGCCGTGGGCGCGTTCGAGAAGCGGCCTTCGCTCTTCCGCAACAGGCCGAGGGCGCACAGGGCGTTCATCAATCGGTCCGTGGCCCGCTCGTCGGTCCCCAGCGCCCGCGCCACCTCGGCGGACGTTCGGCGCGCTTCGCCCAGGGCCGTGAACAGGTCCATCTCGTACGCCGTCAGGAGCGCGCGGCTCCTCTGGAAGCCGGAGGCCATCTCCAGGATCGCATCGGGCGAAAGGGTGTCGTCCGTGGTCGGGCTGGGCGCGCGCATCCCGATCCCTCCCCAACCCCCTGCGGGGGCGATTCGACCCATTCTGTTCCGTCCGGGAACCGGCGCGGCGAAGGCCTTCGGGTCCACAGCGCCGGCAGGGCGAGGCCGAGGCTCGAGGAAATCCCTGCGGAACGCTCGGGCGCGCCCGTCCTCTCGCCCGGATGCTACGCGGTCCCCGGCCGGCGGGTCAAGGGCGGTCCGGCGCCCCTAACAGGCTGCTGAAAAAGGCCCACCTGCGGCGTTGGCGCGCTCGCGCGGCGCTGCGACGTACGGCCCCAGTACGCCTCGCGCCTCCCATCGCGCGCCGCCTTGCATCTGGACCTTTTTGAGCAGCCTGGGCAGAAGAGAGTTTTTCTGCATCCTGCTCAGCGCGCGCGGCGCCGGGGCCGCTCGGGCCTCCTGCTTGACCTGAGATTCGCTGCGCTGATAGGCTCTGCCGCGCCTAGCAGGCTGCGGCGGCGCGCGGCGCCATTGCGGAAGGCGGAACGGGTGGGCCGGTGCGCCGCCGGTAGCGCGCGAGCGGGCCAGGGCAAAGGAGGGAGCGATGCACAAGCTGCTGTGTGCCGTTATCCTGGTGCTCGGCGCAGGCTGCGCCTCGTCCGTCGATGTCGTGAGGGAGAAGGACGAGGGCGCGGCACGGCGCTATCCCGTCACCGCCGACCAGGCCTGGGACATCTCGAAGACGGTCTTTCGCTGGGCCGGGGCCGAGCGGGTGGATGAGCACCGTGCCGAGGGGTACATGGTGGCGACGGATGCGCCCGACCGCCGGGATTACGGCACCGAGATGGTTGCCTGGGTGGAGCGCGACCCGGACGGCGTGATGCGGGTGACCGTGCGCACGCAGAGCCGGATGATGCTGAACCCGGCGGTCGTCCTCACGGAGGAAGGCTTCCACCGGCGCTTCGTCCAGGCCATGCGGCTGGTGCAGGAGGGAAAGCCCCTCCCGGCCCAGGCCCCGGACTGAGGCGCACGGCCTCCGCCGCTCCAACAGGCTGCTGAAAAAGGCCCGCCATTCCTCCCCGCTGCCTCGGCGGCAGCGGGTGGGGCGTTGGCGCGGTCGGAGATCCCTTCCCGCTGCCCCGGCGGCAGCGGGTGGGCTGCGACGTGCGGACCGAGTACGCCTCCGACCCACTCCCGTGGGTACCCCGCGCTACGCGCGCCGCCTTGCAGCTGGACCTTTTTGAGCAGCCTGCACGAAAACGAGTTTTTCAGCAACTTGCTAGCCGTATCTGGTGCCGCCGCCTTCGCCGCGCCCCGCGTCCCGCTTCGATGGGCCGGCACCCTGCCGCCGGGACCCGCGGGGATGAAGCGGGCGTGCCGAGGGGGGATGCCATGAAGTCCCATCGGGAGGAGTTGTGGTTCGAGACGGAGACCCGGCGGGCCTACATCAACATCACCCCCAAGGTGGAGGCCGCCCTGAAGCGGAGCGGCGTGCGCGAGGGGCTGTGTCTCGTCAACGCCATGCACATCACCGCCAGCGTCTACATCAACGACGATGAGCCCGGGCTGCTCGAGGACTACGAGGAGTTCCTCGAGCGCCTGGCCCCGCACGCCCCCACCGACCGATACCGGCACAACCGGACGGGCGAGGACAACGGCGACGCCCACATCAAGCGCCAGTTCATGGGGCGCGAGGTGGTGGTCGCCGTCACGGGGGGCCGGCTCGACTTCGGCCCCTGGGAGCAGATCTTCTACGGCGAGTTCGACGGCCGCCGCCGGAAGCGCGTCCTGGTCAAGATCATCGGCGACTAGCAGGCTGCTGAAAAAGGCCCATCTGCGGCGTTGGCGCGCTCGCGCGGCGCTGCGACGTACGGACCCAGTACGCCTCGCGCCTCGCCTCGCGCGCCGCCTTGCATCTGGACCTTTTTGAGCAGCCCGGGCAAAAGAGAGTTTTTCAGCATCCTGCTAGGCTGGCCCGGCCGCACCTCCGCGCTCCGGCGGCGCGGCGGAGGGGGGTGCCGTGGGGCCCCACCGCGTCCGGCGGGGCCGGGGAGGGGCATCATGAGGACGACAGGTGCCATCGCGTGGGCGCTCCTGGTCGCCGCGGCGGCGGCGGGGCCCGGCGGCGGGGCCGCGGCCCAGGAGCCGGCGGGGAGGACGGCGCGCCCCTTCATACGCGCCACCGGGGAGGCCACGGTGCAGGCCCGGCCGGACAGGGCCGAGATCGACATCGGTGTCGTCGCCCAGGCCCCCACGGCACAGGCCGCCGCCGCCCAGAACGCCCAGCAGCTCGATGCGGTGCTGGCCGCGCTGCGGGCGGCCCTGGGGCCGGCGGCCGCCATCCGGACCGCCGGCTACTCGCTCTACCCGATCTCTCGCCCCGCGCGGGAGGGCCTCCCTCCAGCCATCGCCGGCTACACGGCCACCAACTCGGTGCACGTGACCACCGACGACCTGGCCGCCGTCGGCAAGGCCATCGATGTGGCCATGCAGGCGGGCGCGAACCAGGTCCAACGCCTCCAGTTCAGCCTCAAGGATGAGGGGGCCGCGCGCGCGCAGGCCCTCCGCGACGCCGCCATCAAGGCGCGGGCCCAGGCCGAGGTGATGGCCGGCGCCCTGGGCCTGAAGATCCTGCGCGTGCTCTCCGTGACGGAGGGCGCCCCCGTGGCCGTGCGGCCGTTCCAGGGCGCGGTCAGGGCGATGGGCCCGCAGGCCCCGGCGGCCCCCACGCCCGTCGAGGCCGGCACGATCGACGTGCATGCCGAGGTTACGCTGGTGGTCGAAGTCGCGCCGTAGCAGGCTGCTGAAAAAGGCTCATCTGCTGCGTTGGCCCGCTCGCGCGCTCCCTGCGGCGTACCCGGCGTACGCCTCAGTCGGCGCTTCGCGTGCCGCCTTGCACCTGGCCTTTTTGAGCAGCCTGCGAGACCCAGGGTCCTGGGCCGCCTGCCCTGGCAGGCTCCCGGAGAAGGGGCGGCGACTCTTGCTCGCTGCCTCGGCGGCAGCGGCAGTGCACCGGCCGGCCCAATCCGCATTCCGCAATGGAGG
>DASPOZ010000245.1:0-9712 GCA_035625755.1 Candidatus Sulfotelmatobacter sp. | reverse complement strand
GAGCAGCCGGGCGTGGCCCAGCGAGATGGCGAAGGCCTCGGCGGTCTGGCCGGCCAGCATCGTCCCCGTCTGCTCGATGGTGCCGGAGACCATGATGGGCGCCTGCGCGCCGGACGCCTCGAGGGCCTCGCCGATCCCCAGGAGGGCGGCCTTCACGTTGCGGGTGTCCTGCGCCGTCTCCACCAGCAGGAGGTCCGCGCCGCCCTCCAGCAGGCCCAGGGCCTGCTCGCGGAAGGCCGCCGCCAGCTCGCGGAAGGTCACCCCGCCGGTCACCGAGATGGCCTTGGTAGTGGGCCCCATGGACCCCGCCACGAAGCGGGGCGCGCCCGGCGCCGCCATCTCGTCCGCCGCCTTGCGCGCCAGGCGGGCCGCGGCGGCGTTGATCTCGTGCACGCGGTCCTGCAACCCGTACTCGGCCAGCACGATGCGCGTGGCCCCGAAGGTGTCGGTCTCCAGGATGTCGGCCCCGGCCTCCAGGTAGCCCCGGTGGATGTCCAGGATCACGTCCGGGCGGGTGCGCACCAGGTTCTCGTTGCACCCCTCCAGCTCGGGGCCGCCGAAGTCTGCGGCGGTGAGCCCGCGGGCCTGGATGGCCGTGCCCATGGCCCCGTCCACCACCAGGATGCGCTCCCGCAGGAGCTCCCGGAGGGCGGCGATGCGCTCCTCGCGGCTAGCCATTTCCCGACCCCGGGGCGGGTTCGGCCAGGGCGGCGGCCAGGATCTCCACGGGGTGGAGCGCCCGCCGGCCCGCGCCGTGGGCGATCTGGGCGCGGCACGAGACCCCGGCAGCGGCGATGACGGCCTCCGCCGGCTGGGCCTTCGCCGCCGCGAAGAGCCGCCGGGCCCCGATGGCCAGGGAGACCTCGTAATGCTCCCGCTCGTAGCCGAAGGATCCGGCCATGCCGCAGCAGCCCGAATCCACCACCTCCACCGCGGCGCCCGGGATGAGCCGCAGGGCGGCGACGGAGGGCTCGACCCCCACGGCGGCCTTCTGGTGGCAGTGCCCGTGCAGCAGGATCTTGCCGGGGCCCGCCACGAACCGGGCGTCGAATCGGCCGGCCTCACGGGCCTGGGCGATGAACTCCTCGAACAGGAAGGTGTTGGCCGCCACCTGGAGGACCTCGGGCCCCTTCAGCAGGTCCGGGTACTCGTCGCGGAACGTCAGGATGCAGCTCGGCTCGAACCCCACGATGGGGATCCCCTTCCCGGCGTAGGGCGCCAGGCGCTCCACGTTGATCCGGGCGTTGGCCCGCGCCCGCTCCACCATCCCCTTGGAAATCATGGGCCGGCCGCAGCACTCGCGTCGCGCCAGCACCGGCTCGTACCCCGCCGCCTCCAGCAGCCGCACGGCGGCCCGCCCGATCTCCGGGTAATTGTAGGTGAGGTAAGTGTCGTGAAAGAGGACCACGGGGCCGTACCTGGCGGGCCGGCGGCCGTTTCCCTGCCGGGCGAACCACGCCTCGAAGTTCTCCCGGGCCAGGGGGGGGAAAGACCGGCGGCGGTCAAACCCAACCGCCGCTTCCATCAGCCACCGGGTGAGTTTCAAGCCCATGGCCCAGTTTGCCAGGGGCGCTAGGGCCGAGCCGATCCGGTTGAGCCGGTGGATGTTCCCCGCGATGCGGTTGCGCAGCGGCAGGCCGTGCCGCGCGTAGTAGTGGGCCAGGAACTCGTATTTGAGCTTGGCCATGTCCACGTTGGAGGGGCATTCGGCCTTGCACCCCTTGCACTCCAGGCAGAGGTCCATCACCTCGTACATGCGGCGCGAGGTGAACTCCTCCGGCGGCAGCGCCCCGGAGAGCACCGCCCGCAGGGCGTTGGCCCGCCCGCGCGTCGAGTGCTCCTCGTCCTTGGTCACCATGTAGGAGGGGCACATGGTCCCCTCCAGCTTCTTGCGGCAGTCCCCCTGGCCGTTGCACTGCTCGATGGCGCGGTCGAACCCGCCCTCGCGGCTGAAGTCGAAGTGAGTGCGGATCTCCAGCGCGGCCCGGTACGTCCCGCCGAAACGGAGGTTCCCGGCCAGCGGTGGGGCGTTCACCACCTTGCCCGGGTTCAGGCGGTTCTCCGGGTCGAAGGCCCGCTTCACCTCCTGGAACGCCTTGTACAGGACCGGCCCGAACAGCTGCTCGTTGTAGCAGGACCGCGAGAGGCCGTCCCCGTGCTCCCCACTCATGGCCCCGCCGTACTCCAGGACCAGGTCGCGGATCTGCTCCGAGATGGAGACCATCCTCCGCACGCCCTCGGGGTCCTTCAAGCTCAGCACGGGCCGGATGTGCAGCAGGCCCACGCTGGCGTGCGCGTAGTACCCGGCCGAGGTCCCGTGGTCCGCGACGATCTGGCGGAACCGGCGGATGTACTCGGCCAGCCGGTCCGGCGAGACGGCCGTGTCCTCCACGAAGGCGATGGCCTTGGCGTCCCCCCGCATCGCCTGCAGGATGCCCACCCCCGCCTTCCGGACCTTCCAGATGTTCGACAGGACGGCCGGGTCGGTGGAGCGCCAATAGTGGTAGGCGGGGATCTTCGGCTTCACGTGCGCGATGAGGCGGTCGAGCTGGGCCTCCAGCTCCTCGCGGGTCTCGCCGTAGAATTCCACCATCAGGATGGCGTCGGGCTCGCCCGCCACGAAGTCCATCATGCGGGCCATGCCGCCGGTCTGCTTGGTGAGGTCCAGCATCATGCGATCCACCAGCTCCACGGCGCAGGGCCGGCACTCCAGGATCGCGGGCGTGGACGCCAGGGATTCGATGAGGTCGTGGAAGTGGACGACGCAGAGGCCGACGAACCGCGGCACCGGCTCGAGGTTCACCCTGGCTTCCACCACGGCCGCCAGCGTTCCCTCCGAACCGACCAGCATGCGCGCCAGGTTGAATGGCTTGCCCGGCACGAATTCGTCCAGGTTGTATCCGCCCACGCGACGCAGGATCTTGGGGAACCGCCGGTCGATCTCCGCGGCGTGCTCGGCCCCCAGGCGGCGGAGGGTGCGGTAGATCTCGCCCTCCACGGTGCCCTGGGCCGCCACGGCGCGGTAGCCGCCCTCGTCCACCCCCCGGGCCACCACCCGCTCGCCGTTGGCCAGGAGGGCCGTGGCCTCGATCACGTGGTCCAGCATCTTGCCGTAGAGCACGGAGTGGGCGCCCGAGGCGTTGGTGGCCAGGTTCCCGCCCACGGTGGCCCGGTTGCTGGGCGACACGTCGATGGCGTACTTGAGCCGATGCGGCCTGAGCTGCGCGTTCAGCTCGTCCACCACGATGCCCGGCTGCACCCGGGCCCACCGCTCCTCCACGTTGACCTCGAGCAGGTGGTCCATGTGGCGGGACATATCGAGAATGACGGCCTCGCCCACCGACTGCCCCGCCAGGCTGGTGCCGCCCCCGCGGGGCAAGACGGGGACGCCGGCCTCGCGGGCCACGCCCATGGCCGCGGCCACATCCGCCTCGTCCCTTGGGAAGACCACGCCGATGGGCTGGATCTGGTGGATGCTCGCGTCGGTGCTGTACAGGTAGCGGGTGAACCGGTCGAACCGCACCTCGCCCTTCAGCCGCCGCCGCAGTTCGCCTTCGAGCTCGCCCTTGGCCACAGACGCTCTCCGACCACGCAACTATCTGGAAAGAATACCATAGCGGTCACATAGGGCCAAGAGAAATGCCCGGAGGATGGAATGGGCGGGGGCTCGACGTGGCCGGTGCCCTCGTGATAGAACTACCCTCCACCAACCGATTGGTCTCTAGCGGGATGCTGAAAAACGTGCTTTTCCGCAGGCTGCTCAAAAAGGTCCAGATGCAAGGCGGCGCGCGAGGCGAGGCGCGAGGCGTACGTGGTCGGTACGTCGCAGCGCCGCGCGAGCGCGCCAACGCCGCAGGTGGGCCTTTTTCAGCAGCCTGCTAGAGGCCGCACGTCAAGGAGGGGAGCCATGCCGACCGCACACGTGGGCGACCTGACCATCCATTACGAGGAGCACGGGGAGGGGAAGCCCATCGTCCTGCACCACGGGCTCGCGGGGTCCACCGAACAGTGGCGCCCGGTCCTGGGCACACTGCGGGACCTCGGTTACCGCGCCATCGCCTTCGATCAGCGCGGCCACGGCCGCACCAGCGACGGGACGAAGGCCTTCACCATCCCGCAGCTCGTCGAGGACATGCGCGGCCTGATGGACCACCTGAGGCTGCAGCGGGCGACGCTGCTGGGACATTCCATGGGCGGCCGCACGGCGCTCCTCTTCGCCATGAACCATCCGGAGCGCGTGGAGGCGCTCATCCTCAACGGCGCCGGGGGCTCCCCGCCCACAGGCGACGCCCGCGCCGCCTTCGAGCTCTTCGTGGAGGTCGCCAGGAAGCAGGGGATGGAGGCGGTGTGGGCCCTGGACCGCTACCAGGCGCGCCTGCCGCGCCTGGTCAAAGAGACCGCCGGCCTGCGGGAATCCTTCAAGGCGGGGTTTCTCAAGAACCGGCCCGAGGGGTACGCGGGTGCCATCGGCGCCATCGTCAGCATGCCGGACCTGGTGCCGCGCCTCGGGGAGATCCGCTGCCGCACACTGGCCCTGGTGGGCGCCGAGGACCCGGCCGCCCCCTTCGCGGACGTCGTGGCCGCCAAAGTCCCCACGGCCACCAAGGCGATCATCCCCGGCGCCGGCCACTTCCCCCACCTCGAAACGCCGGACCTGTTCAACGCCGCCATCCGCAAGTTCCTGGCGGCATAGACCGCCAAGAGGTCAAAGACGCCAAGACTAAGGACGGCGACCTCCGCCGCCCTTGGCGTCCTTGGCGCCCTTGGCGGTTGCAATCATGGCGGTTACAGTTTTGGCGGCTATGGGTCGGCGGGGAACTCGGTGCGGCCCAGACCGCGGGCGGCAGCCGCAAGGTCGGCGGCGGCCAGGGGTGCCCAGCGCCGGGCCTCGAGGGCGTGGGGCGTGGCGAGAGCCTGGGAGAGCGAAACCGCGGCCCCGATCTCCGGCGGCAGCTCCAGCAGGACCTGCAGCGCGGTGGCCGGGATGATTCCCGCGTAGCGGTACGACCCATCGAAGGGCGGCGCCTCCCAGGCCCGTTCGGGCGCGGCAGCCACGAAGGGGGCCAGGAGGTCCAGCGCTCCGGCCGCGTCGCGCGCGGCAAGCCGTTCGCGTACATCCCGGAGCGGCCCCGCCGGGAGGTGAAGCCGCCCCATGGCCTCGCCCAGCGCCGCCCGCGGGTCCCGCGTGAGAAACGCGGCATCCAGCCCGCCGGTCCGCACGCGGAGCAGCGCCACCTCGCGGCGGAGAAGCGCCAGGCGCAACGGCGCTTCGCTCGCGTAGAGGTGGACGAACCCGGGGTCCACCTCAACGTCCGCGTCCGCCGCCGCCTTCTCCGCCGCATCCCGCGCCAGCCGGCTGGCCACGTCCCGCAGGGGGCGCAACCCCTGCGCGCGGATGGCCGGCAGCAGGTCCGGCAGCGTCTCGTGGTAGAGCCACGCCGCGCGGGTCACCGGACGCGGTCCGCGCTCCCCCTTCCGCTTCTTGTAGTAGCTGCCCATCCCCAGCCCGCACCGCACTCCGCCTCGTCAGTCCCGTCCCCCACGGCCCGTCCGCATCATTGGATCACGTGATCCGCGCGGTCCAGGATGGATCGGGGGATGGTGAGGCCAAGGGCCTTGGCGGTCTGAAGGTTGACGACCAGCTCGAAGCGGGTGGGCTGCTCCACGGGGAGATCGGCCGGCTTGGCGCCCTTCAGGATCTTGTCCACGTAGGTGGCGGCGCGGCGGAAAGAGTCCAGGAGGCTCGGGCCGTAGGCCACGAGGCCGCCCGCATCCGCGAATTGCCTCGTGTCCGATATCGCGGGCAGCTTATGGGACAGGGCGAGGCCCATGATCCGCCCCCGCTGGGCGATGGTGAGCGGGTCCGCCAGCACGACCACGGCCCCCGCGCCGGCCATAGCGGCGAAGGCGCCGGGAAGATCCTCCGCGCCGCGCGCCTCCACGGCCTGCACCGCAATGCCCATCGGCTTGGCCGCGGCCTCCAACTCCTCCAGCACGCGGCGCCCCAGGGGGTTCGGGTTCCAGAGCACCGCCGCGCGCGTCAGATCGGGCAGGACCTCCTTGGCCAGTTCCAGCCGCTTGGCGACGATGCCGGGCGCCAGGAGGGTCAATCCCGTGATGTTCCCGCCCGGCCGCGCCAGGTCCGCCACCAGGCCGGCGCCGACGGGATCGGCGCTGACCGCCATGACGATGGGAACCGTGCTCGTCACCCCCTTCGCCGCCAGCGCGCCCTCGCCCGACGTGACGATGAGGGCCACCCGCACACGCACCAGTCCGGCCACCAGCTCCTGCAGCCGCTCCGCCCGTCCCTCCGCGGACCGGTACTCGATGAGGAGGTCCCGGCCGACCGTGTACCCCAGCTCGGTCAGCCCCAGCCGGAAGGCCTCGGCGTACGGGACAGCCGGCGACGCGCCGGGCAAGAGGAACCCGACCCGCGGCACCGCCGTCCCCTGCTGGGCGTCGGCGGCCGGCGGCGCCCCCCCGAGAGCTCCGAGGGCGAAGGCAAGGAGGACCCCGGTGCCCCTCCGCACCCACTCGCCCCTGCTCCCCCGCGCCCCAGCGTCCCTGCGGCTCACTGGATCACCTGGTCCGCCCGCATGAGCACGGACTGGGGGATGGTGAGGCCGAGCGCTTTCGCAGTCCTGAGGTTAATAACCAGCTCGAACCGTGTGGCCTGCTCCACGGGCAGATCGGCGGGCTTGGCGCCCTTCAAGATCTTGTCCACGTAACGTGCGGCGGTCCGACCGGTCGCGCGGAAATCCGGCCCATAAGAAAAAAGCGCACCCCGCTCCACCCACTCCTTCCGGTGGATCGCCACGGGGAGGCGTCGTTCTGTGGCGAGACGGAGGATGAGGGACGAATATTTGCTCGCCAATGTCGAAGAGACGGCGAAGACTCCTTGCGCCTCGCCGCGTTTGACAGAGGCGAAGACCCGCTCGATATCCGCCTGAGTCGTAGCCTCTCGCTCGACGAGGCGCAGTTTGAGCACGGTGCCAGCCTTCCGAACTTCCGCCAGCCGGGATCGCGGGTCGGGATCTTCGGGATCGATCAGCACGAGAAGCCGGCGAAGTCGGGGGACCATTTCTTTGAACAGCTCGATTCGCTTAGCTTCCAACTCGAACGTAAGGTCCATCGTCCCCGTGAGGTTCCCGCCGGAGTGGGAAAAACTTCTCACGAACCCCTCGGCTACGGGATCATTAGGATGGAGAAAGACGACCGGGATCTCGGTGGTGGCGGCCTTCGCCGCCCGGATGGTCTGGCTCTCGAAGGCCACGATCAGGTCCACTCGCTCCTGGACGAAATCCCGGGCCGTGGCGCGGGCCGCCTCTTCATCCGGGAGGTTCCGCCAATCCAGCCGGATGTTCTTCCCCTCCTCGTAGCCCAGCGCCTTCAGGCCTTCCCGGAGGCCGTCCAGGGATGGAGGGACGTGGTCGAGGCCCACGTGAAACAGGCCGATGCGCCAGACCTTCGCCGGCTGCCCCGCGCCGGCTTCGGGCGGCGCCGCCAGGAGGCAGACGGCCAGCGCGGCGATCCCCCCGGTAATTCTAAGCATCATGGGTGGCTCCTACGTACACGAACGCCCTCGCGACCCACCCATGGGGGGGCGAGGGCGTTGCGGAATGGCCAGGGACTTGATCCAGGAGCATCGCGGCTCCCCGAGGGCCGAGTGAGGGAATGAACGAGGCGGACTCTATGCCAGGGAGCTCGGTGTGTCAAGCATGCGTCTTGACATGCGCGCGGGCCACATACTACGTTCAGGCTTCGCATCTCGCGCGCACAACGGAAAAGGGGATGGCGCTGCAGTTCAAGGCCGTCGTTGCCAGCCGAAACGCGTTGCAAGCACTCGAGGCCGCCGTAGGCTGCGGCGGCGAAATCCACTCCACCTACCGGAACACCGTCAACGTCCGCTTCCCGGGCGACCGGCTCCTGACCCTGCACGGTGGCCGCAAGCTGATCGCGCCGTTCGGGATCGCCTTGGGCCGGCGGTTCCGTTCCCCAGCGTTCGAACACATCGCCCCTGGAACGCCCGTAGAGGCCGCGGAAGGCTGCCTCCGCGTCCCCGACGTCGGGCTGGAGATCTCCGCCGCCGGAGCCCGCGTCTGGGAGCCGAAGGCCCTCCCCACGGCCCCGGCCCCCGAGGTGGCCCGCGTTCGCGCGGACGTCCTTTCCGGCATCGTGCGCCGGCACGATCATCCGGACGGGTTGGCCGGCCTGGTGGACCCGGCCGACGCCACGCCCCTGCTCCGCCGCGCGCGCGCGAGCGTGGGCACCCTGGTGGAGGGCCTGTTACGCCTCGAGGGCGTGCTCCTGATGGCCGGCGCGGAGCCACTCCTGGGGCTGGGGCCCGGCCTCACCCCCGCCGGCGACGATTTCCTGGCGGGCTTCCTGGGGATGGCGGCGCTGGCGAGCCCCGCCGCCTTGACGCTCCTCCACGATACGGAGGCCGCCTTCCTCGGCCTGGCCGGCAAACAGACCACGCTCCTGAGCTACGCGTTCCTGCGCGAGGCGATCCGGGGTGTCCTGGCGCCGCCGGTGGATGCCCTGGCGGCGGCCATCCTGCAAGGCGCGGACGCGCAGGCGGTAGCGCGCGCCGCAGCGGAGGCCGCCGGGCTGGGGCATACGTCGGGGCTGGACACGTTGGCCGGGATGATCTTCGCCCTCCGGGGCCTCGGAGGGGTTGCCGCGTGACCCCCATCGTCCGCGCCCTCGTGAAGACGAATTGCTACCAGGATTCGGTGGCGCTGATGCGCCTGGCCTCCGAGGTGAAGAAGCTGCCCGGCGTGCAGGAGGCCGCCGCCATGATGGGGACGCCGGCCAACAAGGTCATCCTCGCCGAGGCGGGCCTGGATGCGCCGGAGATCGGGCCGGCGCAGCCCAACGATCTGATCCTGGCCGTGCGCGCGGGCGGCGCGGCGGCGGCGGAGGCCGGCCTGGCCAGGGCGGAGGAGCTGCTCACCACCCGGCAGGCCCAGGCTTCGGCGGCCGTCGCCTTTCGCCCACGCACCCTGGAGACGGCGGCGCGGACCCTCCCCGGTGCGAACCTGGCATTGATCTCCGTGCCCGGCGAATACGCCGAGGCCGAGGCGGCGCGGGCGCTCAGGCTGGGGCTGCACGTCCTCCTCTTCAGCGACAACGTGCCGGTGGAGGCCGAGCGGCGCCTCAAGGACCTGGCCGTCTCTCGCGACCTCCTGATGATGGGTCCCGACTGCGGCACGGCGCTGCTGGGCGGCGTGCCCTTGGCCTTCGCCAATGTGGTGCCGCGGGGCGCCGTAGGGATCGTCTCCGCCTCGGGCACCGGGCTCCAGGAGGTGAGCTGCCTGCTGGCGGCGGCGGGCGAAGGCGTATCCCACGGCATCGGTGTGGGCGGGCGCGACCTGGGTGACGCCATTCAGGGGCGCATGACGCTGCACGCCCTCCGCGCCCTGGCGGCGGACCCGGCCACCGAGGTGCTGGTGCTCATCTCCAAGCCGCCCTCCGCCGCCGTGGCGGCGAAGGTCTTCCAGGCACTGGAGGCCGCGGGCAAGCCCGCCGCTATCTGCTGCCTGGGCTTGGCCGCGGCGGACCGGCCCGTGCCAAGCCCACGCCTCACCTTCGTGGACACGCTGGAGGAGGCCGCCCAGGCGGCGGCGGCCCTGCGGCGCGGCCTGCCCTTCCGCCCCCGCCCCTTCACCGTGGACCTGGAGGAGGCGGAGCTGCTGGCAGCGGGCCAGGC
>DASPOZ010000244.1:0-2054 GCA_035625755.1 Candidatus Sulfotelmatobacter sp. | reverse complement strand
CGCCGCCTTGCATCTGGACCTTTTTGAGCAGCCTGGGCAAGAGAGAGTTCTTCGGCAACCCCCTAAATGCGTTCGGCAGTTCGGCCGTTCGGCCGTTCTCCCGAAAACCCTCCGATGAACAGCCGAACGGTCGAACTGTCGAACGCCCTGGCGGTTAAAAGGCGCGGGGCTCCTGGAACTCGCCGAACACCTTCCGCAGCACGCCGGCGATCTCCCCCACCGTGCAGTTCGCCTCCACGGCGGCCAGGATGGGGGGCATCAAATTCTCCGTCCCCCCGGCGGCCGCCTGGAGCCGTTCCAGGGCGCGGGCCGCCGCGACGGCATCGCGCCGGCGGCGCAGCCCCGCCAGGCCGTCCAGCTTCTGCTGGACGCCGGCGGCGTCCTGCCGGTACAGGTCCAGGGATGGCTTCCCGCCGGTGGTGAACCGGTTCACGCCCACCACCACGCGCTCCCCCGCTTCCACCGCCCGCTGGAGCCGGATGGCGGATTCGGCGATCTCGCGCTGGATCCAGCCCTCCTGGATCAGCCGCACCATCCCGCCCCGCCGCTCGATGTCCTCGATGGTGCGGCGGATGGCATCCTCCATGCGCCCGGTGAGGTCCTCCAGGTAGAAGCTGCCGCCCAGCGGGTCGGCCGTGGCGGTTACGTTCGTCTCGCAGGCCAGGATCTGCTGCGTGCGCAGGGCCAGCAGGGCCGAGGCCTCGGTGGGCAGGGCGTGGGCCTCGTCCCAGGCGCAGGTGAACACGGTCTGCGCGCCGCCCAGCACCGAGGCCAGCGCCTGATAGGCCACGCGCACCACGTTGTTGTGGGGCTCCTGCAGGGTGAGGGTGCTGCCGCCGCACACCACCCCGAAGCGGAACATGCACGACCGGTCGTCTCGGGCGTGGAACCGTTCGCGCAGGAGGCGCGCCCACAGCCGGCGCATGGCCCGGTACTTGGCCACCTCCTCGAAGAAGTCGTTGTGGGTGTAGAAGTAGAAGCTCAGGCGGGGGGCGAAGCGATCCACGTCCAGCCCGCGCCGCCGGGCCGCCTCGATGTACGTGATCCCGTCCGCCAGGGTGTAGGCCGCCTCCTGCACGGCCGTCCCCCCCGCGTCCCGGAAGTGAGCCCCCGCGATGCTGATGGGGTTGAACCGCGGCAGCTCGGCCGTGGCGTACTCGATGGTGTCCACGATGAGCCGCAGGGAGGGACCGGGCGGGAAGATCCACGTCCCGCGGGCCACGTACTCCTTGAGGATGTCGTTCTGGAGGGTCCCGCTGAGGGCCCGGGGCGGCACGCCCTGCCGCTTCGCCACCGCCACGTACAAGGCCAGGATGATGGCCGCCGTGGCGTTGATGGTGAAGGAGGTGCTCACCTTGTCCAATGGGATGCCGCGGAAGACCGTCTCCATGTCGGCCAGGCTGTCGATGGCCACGCCCACCTTGCCCACCTCGCCGGCGGCCAGCGGGTCGTCCGAGTCCATGCCGAGCTGCGTGGGCAAGTCGAAGGCCACGGAGAGGCCGGTGTTGCCCTGGTCCATCAGGAAACGGTAGCGCCGGTTCGTCTCCTCGGGCGTGCCGAAGCCGGCGTATTGGCGCATGGTCCAGGTGCGCTCGCGGTACATGCCGGGATAGATGCCGCGGGTGAAGGGGTACTGGCCGGGGAAGCCGAGCAGGTCCACGTACTCGGCCGGCGGCTCCGCCGGGACGTAGAGCGGCGCCACGGGCAGCCCGGCGTGCGTCTCGGCGGCGCCCGAGACCTTCAGGCTCTGCGCCCAGCGCTCCCGCGCCCCTTGGAACGCCGTCTTCGGATCTTCCGTCATGCCTGAGACCGTGTATCACGCGCCGGTCTGCCGGCTCCCGTGACGTAGGGGGGGAGCTTGTCTCCCCCCGCGCTGCCCTGCGCGTCTCCACGGGGGCACGCGAGGTGCCCCCCTACATTCGGATCATGAGCCGCGAGTACTCTTGGGAGGAGCGGTCCAGGGTCCGCACCATCCCCATCGACAGGAGCATGAGGGGTCACTCGCCGCGGAACGCGGGCGGGCGCTTCTCGAAGAAGGCCCTCACGGCCTCGCC
>DASPOZ010000243.1:0-6862 GCA_035625755.1 Candidatus Sulfotelmatobacter sp. | reverse complement strand
GCGCAATACGCCGGATCGCCTGGAGCGGTCCAAGTACTGCCGCTGGTGCCGCAGGCACACGCCGCACAGAGAAGTCAAGTAACAAGCCAGTCAGAGGTCCTCGGGCCGGTTGGGCGGCGCCCGGCGGGGCGGCCGCGGGCCGGGGCCTGCCGCAGAGGCGTGTAGCTCCAACGGTAGAGCACCGGTCTCCAAAACCGGGGGTTGGGGGTTCGAATCCCTCCACGCCTGCCAGGGGCCTCGGGGCCCCGTACCTCGTTGAAACGCAAGGGGGCCGAGCCCCCCGGGACGGGCGATGCTGGAGCGGATCAAGGACTCCGTGACGGAGGCGTGGGATGCGACGGCACGCTTCCTGCGCGAGGTGCGCGGCGAGATCCGCAAGGTGACCTGGCCGCAGAAGAAGGAGATCATCGGATCCACCGTGGTGGTCATCGTCTCGGTGGGCATCATGGCCATCTTCCTGGGCCTGGTGGACCTGGTCCTCCAGAACCTTCTGACCTACGTCATCAAGAAGTAAGGGATCCGGCGGGCGGGCGGCATGGACAAGCACCAGTGGTACGTGATCCACACCTACTCGGGGTTCGAGAACAAGGTCAAGGCCAGCATCGAGCAGCGGGCCACGGCCGCCGGCCTCAAGGAGCAGGTCGCAGAGGTCCTCATCCCGACCGAAGAAGTGATGGAGCTCAAGAAGGGGAAGCGCCGCGTGGCCTCCCGGAAGTTCTTCCCCGGATACGTCCTCATTAAGATGGCCATGTCGGATGACCTGTGGTATCTGGTGCGCAACACCCCCAAGGTCACGGGGTTCGTGGGGGGCGGTGCCCGCCCGACGGCCATCCCCGAAGAGCAGGTGCTCCGCATCCTCCAGGAGGTCGAGGAGGGCGCGGAGAAGCCGAAGCACAAGGTCCTCTTCGGCCGGGGCGAGAGCGTGCGGGTGATCGACGGGCCCTTCTCCAACTTCACCGGCGTGGTGGAGGAGGTCCGGCCGGACAAGGGGCGCCTCAAGGTCATGGTGAGCATCTTCGGCCGCCCCACGCCGGTGGACCTGGAGTTCCTGCAGGTCGAGAAGGTCTGACGGCGATGCGGAATGCGGGCCGCGGAATGCGGGATGGCGTCCGGGGGGTTCAGCAATCCGCATTCCGCAATCCGCAGTAGGGAGCAGGGATGGCCAAGAAGGTCACGGCGGTGGTCCGGCTGCAGGTTCCCGCCGGGAAGGCGAACCCGTCGCCCCCGGTGGGCCCGGCCCTGGGTCAGCACGGCGTCAACATCATGGAGTTCTGCAAGGCCTTCAACGCCCAGACCCAGACTCAGGAGGGGCTCATCATCCCGGTGGTGATCACGGTCTACCAGGACCGGACCTTCACCTTCGTGACCAAGACCCCTCCCGCGGCCGTCCTGCTGAAGCAGGCGGCGGGGATCGCTCAGGCCTCCAAGGAGCCCAATCGGGTGATGGTGGGGAAGGTCACCAAGCGGCAGGTCGAGGACATCGCCAAGACCAAGATGCCGGATCTCAACGCCAACACCCTGGACGCGGCGGTGCGCATCATCGAGGGGACGGCGCGGAGCATGGGCATCGAGGTGGTGTGAGGGAATGAGGGGCGCGATGGCGAAGTCGGGCAAACGATACCGGGGGGCGGCGGAGGCCGTGGGAAAGGCGGTGGGCCACGAGGGGGGCGTGGAGCTGGCCAAGGCGATCGAGGCGGTCAAGGCGGTCCCCCCGGCCAAGTTCGACGAGACCATGGAACTGGCCGTGCGCCTGGGTGTGGACCCGAAGCAGGCGGACCAGATGGTGCGGGGGACCGTGAGCCTCCCCCACGGGACCGGCAAGAGCGTTCGCGTCCTGGTCTTCGCCAAGGGCGAGAAGGAGAAGGAGGCCCAGGAGGCCGGGGCCGACGTGGTGGGCTGCGAGGACTTGGTCGAGAAGATCCAGGGCGGCTGGACGGATTTCGACCGGGCCATCGCCACCCCGGACGTGATGGGCCAGGTGGGCCGGCTGGGCAAGGTGCTCGGCCCCCGGGGCCTCATGCCCAACCCGAAGTCGGGTACCGTCACCTTCGATATCGCCCGCGCGGTCCGGGAGTTCAAGGGCGGCAAGATCGAGTTCCGTGTGGAGAAGGCGGGGATCATCCACGCCCCGTTCGGCAAGAAGTCGTTTCCCGCCGCCCACCTGGTCGAGAATGCCTCGGCCATCCTGGAGGCCCTGCTGCGGGCCAAGCCGGCGTCCAGCAAGGGGAAGTACCTGAAGGGCGTCTCGGTATCGTCCACCATGAGCCCCGGCGTCCGGGTCGATCCGAACTCGGTGCAGGCCCTGGCGAAGACCTAGCGGGGCCCGGGAGGAAGCGCGGTGAATCGAGAGGAGAAGGCGGCGGCCACGGAGGCCCTGCAGGCGTCCTTTCGGGCCGCCAAGGCCGCCGTCTTGACGGATTTCCGCGGGCTGACCGTGGCCGATATGACGGACCTGCGGCGGCACCTCCGGAAGGCCTCCGTGGAGTACGCGGTGGTGAAGAACACCCTGGCCGTCCGGGCCCTGGGGGCCGGCGGGATGGAAGGGCTGGCCCCCTATTTCGAGGGGCCGACCGGCATCGCCATCAGCCGGACGGACCCGCTGGCCCCCGCCCGCGCCCTGATGGCCTGGGGGAAGGGGCGGCCGGCCTTCACGGTGAAGGCCGGGCTGGTGGAGGGCGTGGTGATGGGCCCGGCCGAGATCGCAGCCGTGGCCGCCCTTCCCGGACGGGAGGTCCTCCTGAGCCGGCTGCTCTCGGTGCTCCAGGCCCCGGTCCGGAACCTGGCCTCCGTGCTCCACGGGCAGGTGCGGGCGCTGGCGGCCGTCTTGGACCAGGTGCGCCATCAGAAGACAAAGGCAGAGGGCGGGTCGGCCCGCGCCGAACCATCGGGACGGGCCGTTGCCGGCGCCCCGGCCTCGGGGCCGGCGCCCTCCCCGGAATCCGCAACAGGCGAAGGAGGATAATCCATGGGCAAGGTGACCGTTGACGATGTCCTCGAATCCATCGATGTCTGGACCGTGCTGGACCTGAACCGGCTGGTGAAGGGCATCGAGGAGAAGTACGGGGTGACCGCGGCGGCCCCGGTGGCGGTGGCCGCGGGCCCGGCGGCCGCGGCGGGGGCCGCGGCCCCGGCGGCCGAGGAGCAGACCGAGTTCACCGTGGTCCTGGTCAGCGTGGGGCCCAACAAGATCCAGGTGATCAAGGAGGTGCGGGCCGTCACCGCCCTCGGCCTCAAGGAGGCCAAGGACCTGGTGGAGGGCGCGCCCAAGCCCGTGAAGGAGGGCGTCTCCAAGGCCGAAGCGGCGGAGCTCAAGGCGAAGTTGGAGGCCACCGGGGCCAAAGTGGAACTGAAGTAGCGAAGGGCAGGGCTGATGGCACTGGTGAAGCGGGACAGGGGCGGGGACCGGGAAAACTTCGCCAAGATCCGCGAGGTCATTGGGGTCCCCAACCTCATCGAGATCCAGCAGCGGTCGTACGAACAGTTCCTCCAGATGCGGGTGCCGCCCCAGGAGCGGGAGGACCAGGGCCTGCAGGGCGTGTTCACCAGTATCTTCCCCATCCAGGACTACGACGGGTCCGCGTCCCTGGAGTTCGTGCGGTACGAGTTCGGGGCGCCCAAGTACACGGCGGACGAGTGCCGGGAGAAGGGGATGACCTTCTCGGTCCCGCTCAAGGTCACCCTGCGCCTGGTGGTGTGGGACCGGGCCGGCGACCGGGAGACCAAGAGCATCCGGGACATCAAGGAGCAGGAGGTCTACCTGGGCGAGATGCCCGTGATGACCGAGCACGGCACCTTCATCATCAACGGGACCGAGCGGGTCGTGGTGAGCCAGCTCCACCGGTCCCCCGGGGTCTTCTTCGACCACGACTCGGGGAAGACGCACTCCAGCGGGAAGTTCCTCTTCTCGGCCCGCGTCATCCCCTACCGGGGGTCCTGGCTGGAGTTCGAGTTCGACGGCAACGACATCCTCCACGTGCGCATCGACCGGCGGCGGAAGTTCCTGGCCAGCATCCTGCTGCGGGCCATCGGGTTCGGGGCGAACGAGAGGCTCCTGGAGCAGTTCTACGAGCGCGACACCGTGGTCCTGCAGCGGGGCCAGTGCCTGGTGGGGACGGCCTCGCCGGGCCTCCACGGCTACCGGCCGGCCCGGGACGTCACGGATCCCGCCGGCCGGGAGATCCTGGGCCAGGCCGGCAAGCGCCTGGGCCGGGCCGCGGCCAAGCGGGTGGTGGGCGCGCGGGTGAAGCAGGTGCCGGTCCTCCGCGAGGACGTGGTGGGCCGCATCCTGGCGACCGACGTGCACGACGCCCGGACCGGCGAAGTGCTGGGCGAGTGCGGCCACGAGGTGACGGCGGAACTCCTGGACCGCCTGGCCGAGCGGGGGGTGGAGACCTTCCACGTCCTCTCGGGCGAGGACAACAAGGAGACCTTCGAGATCCGCGATACCCTGCGCAAGGACCCGACGCACTCGGAGGAGGAGGCCCTCATCGAGATCTACCGCCGGATGCGACCGGGGGATCCCCCCACCATCGAGAGCACCCGGGCCCTCCTGGAGAACCTCTTCTTCAATCCCCGCCGCTACGATCTCTCCAAGGTGGGCCGGCTGAAGATGAACTCCAAGCTCCGCACGGAGGTCCCCTTGGACCAGCGCGTCCTCCGCAAGGACGACATCGTGGCCATCGTCCAGTACGTCCTGCGCCTGAAGCATAACGCCGGGCCCGAGTATGCGGTTGACGACATCGATCACTTGGGTAACCGGCGGGTGCGCGCCGCGGGGGAGCTGCTGGAGGACCAGTTCCGCATCGGCCTGGCCCGGATGGAGCGGGCCGTGCGCGAGCGGATGAGCACCCAGGAGCTGGAGACCCTGATGCCCCACGACCTGGTGAACGCCAAGCCGGTCACGGCGGCCCTCAAGGAGTTCTTCGGGTCCTCCCAGCTCTCCCAGTTCATGGACCAGACGAATCCGCTGGCGGAGCTGACCCACAAGCGGCGCCTCAGCGCCCTGGGCCCCGGCGGCCTCTCCCGAGAGCGGGCGGGGTTCGAGGTCCGGGACGTGCACCCCACCCACTACGGCCGCATGTGCCCCATCGAGACGCCGGAGGGCCCCAACGTGGGCCTCATCGCCTCGCTCTCCACCTTCGCCCGGGTCAACGACTACGGCTTCGTCGAGACGCCCTACCGCAAGGTGCGGAACGGCCAAGTCACCGACGAGGTGGAGTACCTTACCGCCGACCGGGAGGAGGTGGGGAAGGAGGGCAAGCAGGGGGAGGGCCTGGTGATCGCCCAGGCCAACGCCGAGTTGGACGCCCGGGGGCGTTTCACCGGGGCCCGCGTCTCGGCGCGGCAGAAGGGCGAGTTCAAGATGGTCCGCCCGGAGGAGATCGACTACATGGACGTGTCGCCCAAGCAGCTGGTGGGGGTCTCCACCGCCCTCATCCCGTTCTTGGAGCACGACGACGCCAACCGGGCCCTGATGGGGGCCAACATGCAGCGGCAGGCGGTGCCGCTCCTGCGCCCCGACGCCCCGGTGGTGGGCACCGGGATGGAACACAAGGCCGCCAAGGATTCCGGGTCCGTGGTGGTGGCCCGCCGCGCCGGGGTGGTGGAGTCGGTCTCCGCCGACCGGATCATCGTGCGGGCCGAGAGGGCGGACCGGCACGGCGGAGACGGGGGGGAAGGCGATTCGGGGGTGGACATCTACGCCCTCATCAAGTTCCGCCGCTCCAACCAGAACACCTGCATCAACCAGCGGCCCATCGTGCGCAAGGGCGATCGGGTGCAGCAGGACCAGGTCATCGCCGACGGGCCGGCCACCCAGCAGGGCGAGTTGGCCCTGGGCCAGAACGTCCTGGTGGCCTTCATGCCCTGGGGCGGGTACAACTTCGAGGACGCCATCCTCATCAGCGAGAAGCTGGTGAAGGAGGACCGCTACACCTCCATCCACATCGAGGAGTTCGAGATCGAGGCCCGGGACACCAAGCTCGGCAAGGAGGAGATCACCCGGGATATCCCCAACGTGGGGGAGGACGCCCTCAAGGATCTGGACGAGAGCGGCATCATCCGCATCGGGGCCGAGGTGAAGCCGGGGGACATCCTGGTGGGGAAGGTCACCCCCAAGGGGGAGACGGTCCTCACCCCGGAGGAGCGGCTCCTGCGGGCCATCTTCGGCGAGAAGGCGGAGGACGTCCGGGACGCCTCCCTCTACGTCCCGCCGGGCATCTACGGCACCGTGGTGGACGTGAAGGTCTTCTCGCGCAAGGGGATCGAGAAGGACGTGCGGGCCAAGTCCATCGAGGACGAGGAGGTGGCCCGCCTGCGCAAGGACTTCGAGGACGAGATCACCATCATCACCCGGGAGTGGGACGAGAAGATCACGGCCCTGGTGCTCAACCGCATCCCGGGGAAGGACCTGAAGGCCCGGGGCGGTCGGCGGGTGCTGGTGCCGAAGCGGAAGAAGCTCACCGAGGAGGTGCTGGCCGAACTGGACCACGAGGATCTGGTGGACGTGGGGACGCAGATCGACGACGAGACCGCCGCCAGGGTGACCCGCCTGGTGGACGCCTCGGAGGGCCAGATCCACCTGTTGCAGACGATCCTTGACGAGCGCATCTCGCGCGTCCGGCGCGGGGACGAGCTGGCCCCGGGCGTCTTCAAGATGGTGAAGGTGTTCGTGGCCATGAAGCGCAAACTCTCCGTGGGGGACAAGATCGCGGGGCGCCACGGGAACAAGGGCGTCATCGCGAAGATCCTCCCGGAGGAGGACATGCCCTACCTGCCCGACGGCACGCCGGTGGAGGTGGTCCTGAACCCGCTGGGGGTGCCGTCGCGCATGAATGTGGGGCAGATCCTGGAGACCCACCTG
>DASPOZ010000242.1:0-4110 GCA_035625755.1 Candidatus Sulfotelmatobacter sp. | reverse complement strand
GCCAACAGGCGAAGGGCGACGAGCGAAGGCGGAAGGATGTGGCGCGCCGGGAGTCCGGCTACGAGGGGAGCTTGTCCAGGGCCATCAGGGCCAGCACGGCGGGGAGGTACACGATGGAGGCGAGCAGGAGGCGGCGGGCGGCGGGCGCGGAGCCCGCCACGGCCAGATGGATCCCGTACGCCAGGAACATCGCACCCAAGGCGAGGGCCCCGAAGAAGTAGAGCCCCCCGGTCAGGCCGATGAGGGTCGGGACGAGCCCCACCACCAGCAGGGCCAAGCAGTGGCTCACCACGGGCAGGCCGGTGCGGCGGCCGTCCGGGTCCACCACGGGGAGGAAGCGGATGCCCGCGCGCGCGTAGTCGTCCCGGTGCAGGCGGGCGATGGCCAGCGAGTGGGGGATCTGCCAGAGGAAGAGCACCGCGAAGAGGACCCAGGCCTCCAGGCCGAGCCGCCCGCGGGCCGCCACCCACCCGATCATCGGCGGCAGCCCGCCGGGGACCGCGCCCACCGCCATGCTGAGGGGCGTCACCCGCTTGAGCGGCGTGTAGGCGAACAGGTAGCTCCCCGCCGTGGCGGCCGCCAGCAGCGCGGCCACCAGATGCACCGCCAACGCCAGGGAGAGTATCCCGCCCGCGGTGATCGCCACCCCGAAGGCCAGCCCCTGGATCGGCCGGATGCGCCCCTGCGGCAGCGGCCGGCGGCGCGTGCGCTCCATCCGCCCGTCCAGGTCGCGCTCCATGTACTGGTTGAGCGCGATGGTGCCCGCCGCCGCCAGGCCGGTGCCGATGAGCGCCCGGAGCAACGGCCCCCACGCCGGCGCCCCCGGCGAACCGAGGTAGTATCCCACGGCCGTGGTGACGAGCACCATGAGGACCACGCGGGGCTTCGTGAGGACCAGGTAATCCCTCATGCGGTCACCTGCGCGGACAGCCTGTCCAGCAGGCTGCTGAAAAAGGCCCATCTGCGGCGTTGGCGCGCTCGCGCACTCCCTGCGGCGTACCCGGCGTACGCCTCAGTCGGCGCATCGCGCGCCGCCTTGCACCTGGGCCTTTTTGAGCAGCCTGGGCAAGTGAGGGTCTTTCAGCTCCGACGAGGCCGGTCCGGCCCCGGGGCCATCCCGTGGCGCGCAGGGCGCCCGACGTCAGCACGATGCCGGTGACGAGCAGGAGCCCCGCATTGAGCCGGTGGGCCACGGGGAGGGCCAGCACGCTGAGCTGCCCCAGGGGCAGGGGGACGCCGGTGAAACGCGCCAGGAAGGACCCCAGGCCCAGGAGGAGCTGCAGGGCCAGCAGAACGCACAGCAGGATGGCGGGCCGCACCAGGTGCGGGACGCCGGCACGGCGCCGCCACGCCCGCGCCGCCAGGAGCGGCGCCAGCACCGAGAGCAGACCGGCCGTCGCCAGGTGGGCGTCCAATCGTGCGCCGAGATGCGTCAGCAGCGCGCCGAAGAAGATCTGCACGTAGACCACCACGGCGATGGAAAGGGAGAGGGCGCCCAGGCGACCGCCATCACCGGGGAGGGGGCCCTCCGGCATCCGGGTCCACGCCGGCGAGGTAAACAGCGCCACGCCCGCCACCAGCGCGAAGAAGGCCTGGGCCAGCATGCCGTGCACGATGGCCAGATTGTCCTGCACCAGCACCACCCGCAGGCCCCCCAGGACGCCCTGGAGGACCACCGCCGCCACCGCGGCGGCGCCCAGCCGGCGCACCCAGCGGCGCGGCTCCCAGCGCCAGAGCGCCGCAGCCAGCGCCAAAGTGAGGAGACCGACGGCACTCCCCAGCAGCCGGTGGCTGTGCTCGTAAAAGATCCCGCCCACCATGCCGGACCACGGGAACAGAAACATGTTATGCCCGAAGGTCGTCGGCCAGTCCGGCACCGCCAGCCCCGCGCCGGTGTTGGTCACGAGCCCCCCGGCCAGGATCAGCAGGAAGGTGGCGCAGGCGGTCGCCAGCGCGAGACGATGGGGCCACCTCGGCCCGCCCGGCATCGCGGAGAACCCCCCGGCCTTCCCGCCCATGTCCGTCAAGGTTCCGCTGGAAGACATCCCCGGCCCCACCCTGCGTGACTAACAGGCTGCTGAAAAAGGCCCACCTGTCCATTGCGGAATGCGGATTGCGGAATGCGGAATCCGCGCGCCGCCTTGCATCCGGACCTTTTTGAGCAGCCTGCGGAAAAGAGAGTTATTCGGCATCCTGTTAATGATGGTGGAAAACGAAGTCGGGAAGCAGCAGGAACGTGAGCATGACTACCAGCGCCAGCGGCACGAGGGCCATGGCGTAGATCACGCCCCGCTCGAACCGTAGGCCCATGTAATAAAGCGCCACCAACCCCGCCTTCACGGCCGCGATGGCGAAAATCAGCGTGACCACCGCGGAGTGGTCCAGCGGCAGGCGGCTGGCCAGGACCCCCGCCACCATGAGCAGGACGAGCCACACCCAGATCCCCACGTAGCTGGGATGTGCCCGCTCCAGGCTTATCTCGGCCGCATGCGCCTTGTCCGAACTCATCGCGAACACCTCCAGCAGTCCTCCCAACGCGCCGCGCCGCGCGGGGCGGCGCCCGGGGCCGGACCGCTCACGCCAGATAAAGCAGGGGAAAGAGAAAGATCCACACCACGTCCACGAAGTGCCAGTAGAGCCCGCCCATCTCCACCCGGTGGGGATGCCGCACCACCTTCGCGGCCCCCAGGAAGAAAAGGGTGTTGACGACGATCCCGGCCAGCACGTGCAGGCCGTGCAGGCCGGTCATCGTGTAGTAGAAGGACCAGAATGGCGCCGAGCCTGGGAGGATGCCCGCCGCGATCTTCCCCGAGTACTCGAACGCCTTGATCCCCAGGAAGGCCAGCCCCAAGACGATGGTGCACAGCAGATACGTCCGGACGCCCCCCAGGTCCCGCCGCTCGGCCGCCGCGCAGGCCAGCACCATGGTCAGGCTGCTGGTGAGCAGGATGAGGGTGTTCAGGGAGGCCAGGGGCACGCTCAGGTGGTGCGCCTCGGCCTCCCAGCCGGGGCCGCCCATGCGGGAGATGATGTAGCTGGCGATCAACCCGCCGAACACCATGATCTCCGAGGCCAGGAACCACCAGATCCCCACCTTGCCGCGGTGGGCGGCGGCCGCGCCCGGCAGCGTTGCGATCGCTTCCATGGTCGTGCCTCCCGTCAGGGTTTCAGCGCCAGCAGGCGGTCCTGGGGCAGCCAGTCCTCGCCGGCATCGGGGGAGCTGTATTCATAGGCCCAGCGGTACACGGCGGGGGCCGTCTCGCCCCAGTTGTCGTGCGGGGGCGGGGACGCCGTGGACCATTCCAGGGTGGTCGCCTCCCACGGGTTCGCCGGCGCCGGCTCCCCGGCCCGCAGGCTCCGCACGATGTTGAACGCGAAGGGCACCTGGGCCAGGATGAGCCCGATGGCGCTCAGGGTGATGAAGACGTTCACCGCCTGGAGGGGCTCCAGGGACGGGTACTGCAACGGGTTGGAGATCCGCCGCACCATTCCGGCGAGCCCCAGGAAGTGCATGGGGAAGAAGGTGGCGTTGAAGGCGATCAGGGTGAGCCAGAAATGCACCTTCCCCAGCCGTTCGTTCAGCATCCGGCCGAACATCTTCGGAAACCAGAAGTAGAGCCCGGCGAACCCGCCGAAGAAGACGCCCGAGAGCAGCGTGTAGTGGAAATGGGCGACGATGAAGTAGGTGCCGTGCAGGGGGATGTTCGCCGGGGCCGACCCGTTGAAGATGCCGGTGAGCCCCCCGCAGATGAACATGGCCAGGAACCCCAGGGCGAAGAGCATGGGCGTGGCGAACCGGATGGAGCCCCCCCACAGGGTGGCGATCATGGCGAAGACCATGATGGCGAAGGGCACGGAGATCAGGATGGTGGTGATGCTGAAGGGCATGGCCAGCCGGGGATCCATCCCGCTGACGAACATGTGGTGGGCCCACACGATGAAGCTCAGGATGCCGGCCGCGAAGGTGGAGTACACGATCCACCGGTAGCCGAAGAGGGGCTTGCGGCAGAAGACCGGCAGGACCTCGCACGCCAGCCCGGCGGCCGGCAGGAGCACCACGTACACCTCCGGGTGGCCGAAGAACCAGAAGGGGTGCTGCCACAGCAGGGG
>DASPOZ010000241.1:0-8729 GCA_035625755.1 Candidatus Sulfotelmatobacter sp. | reverse complement strand
GCCCGGCCTCCGCGTGATGGGGCCAGGGCGCCCCGATCCCGGCCGCGCAGGCCGGGGGCGGGGCGTTTTTGTTTTTCGGGGAGGGGATCACCATGAGGCGACGGATCGGCGTCACGTTGATGGGGATCGCGTTGTTCGCGTGCCTGGCATTCCTCGTGTTCACCTGGCCGTCCCAGGCTTCGGCGCAGCCGGCCGTGCGATCTTGGGGGAGCAAGGAAGGCCAGCTCTGCATCCAGTGTCATCTCGTCCAGAACGCGGGACTGGTGGAGGAGTGGCGCCTGGGTGCGCACGGTGAGAAGGGTGTGAACTGCTTCGACTGCCACCGGGCGGAGCAGGGCGAGCCGGACGCGTTCGAGCACAACGGGGTCACCATCGCCGTGATCGTCTCGCCCAAGGACTGCGCCCGCTGTCACCAGAAGGAGGTGGACGAGCAGAAGGGAAGCCACCACGCCAAGGCCGGGCAGATCCTGGCGTCCCTGGATAACTTCCTGGGGGAGGTGGTGGGGGGGCCGCCGGCGGTGGCGGTGGGCTGCCTCCAATGCCACGGCTCCACCATCAAGGTCCTGCCGGACGGGAAGTTCGACCCGGCCACGTGGCCCAACACCGGCATCGGGCGCATCAATCCCGACGGCACCTGGGGGAGCTGCAGCGCCTGCCATACCCGACACCGCTTCTCCAAGGCGCAGGCCCGCGAGCCGCAGACCTGCGGCAAGTGCCATCTGGGGCCGGACCATCCCCAGATCGAGGTCTACCAGGAGTCCAAGCACGGCATCCTGTGGGAGGCCAACCGGCACGATCTGAACATCGAGCGGGACCGGTGGATCGTGGGCGTGGACTACACCGCCGCGCCCACCTGTGCCACCTGCCACATGAGCGCAACCCCGTCGTTGGGGGTCACGCACGATGTGGGCGAGCGGATCAGTTGGACGCTGCGCCCGGCCATCTCCACCAAGCTCAATATGATCGTGTACGACGACCTGTGGAAGGAAGACCTGCCGGAGGGGACGCCCCTGCCCGTGCCGGGGGATACGCACCAGGCCAAAGACGGCAAGGCCCGCAGGGTCAAGGAGGTCCTCACCTGGCAGCAGCGGCGGGAGCGCATGCAGACCGTCTGCGGCCAGTGCCACGCCGGCGGCCAGGTGGCCGGCTTCTACAAACAGTTCGACAATCTGGTGGAGCTGTACAACGACAAGTTCGCCAAGCCGGCCACGGCCATCATGGGCGAGCTGTACAAGGCCAACAAGCTGACGCCGGCGCCCATGGATGAGCAGCTGGAGTGGACATACTACGAGCTGTGGCACCACGAGGGGCGGCGGGCGCGCCACGGCGCCTCCATGTCCGGGCCCGACTACGCCTGGTGGCACGGCATGTACGACGTGGCCAAGACCTTCTACCTGCACTTCATCCCGGAGGTGAAGCAGGTGGCGGGGGAGCCGCTGGCGACGCAGCTCCTGGAGAAGTACGTGTTCGTCCAGCCGGGCCACAAGTGGCTCAAAGAGGGGATGACCAAGGAGCAGCTGCAGAAGATCCAGCAGTACTACAGGGAACGCTACGGGGAGCAGAAGTAACCCCATTCAGCCTCGTTGGAGGCATCGTCGGCGGGGCGACGGGGCGGGGTGAAGGGAACGCCATGGACCTCGACCGTCGGGAGTTCCTGAAGATCGGCGCCACGACTGCCGTGGTCACGGCGGCGGGCCCGGTGGCGGCGGCCTGGGCCCAGGAGGGCGTGGGGTGGGCCAAGGCGCCCTGCCGGTTCTGCGGCGTCGGCTGCGGGGTGCTGGTGGGGGCGCGGAAGGGCCGCGTGGTGGCGGTGCAGGGCGACCCCGAGAGCCCCGTCAACCGGGGGATGCTGTGCATCAAGGGATATAGCCTGCCCAGGATCCTCTACGGCTCCGACAGGTTCGAGGCACCCCTGCTGCGGCAGGGCGACAGGTTCATCAAGGTCTCCTGGGAGAGGGCGCTGGATACCATGGCCGCCACGTTCAAGGAGGCCATCCGGAGCCACGGCCCCGAGTCGGTGGGGGCGTACTTCTCCGGGCAGTCCACCGTGTTCGAGGGCTATGCCATCAACAAGCTGATGAAGGGAGGGATCGGCTCCAACAACATCGAGGGGAACCCCCGCCTCTGCATGGCCTCGGCCGTGGCCGGCTTCTATTCCACCTTCGGCATGGACGAGCCCATGGGCTGCTACGACGACATCGAGCTGGCCGACGCCTTCTTCGTCTGGGGCTCGAACGTCGCCGAGATGCATCCGATCCTCTACGCCCGCATGGTGGAGCGGAAGCACCAGGACCCCGGCGTGACCATCGCGAGCCTGCAGACCTTCGGCAACCGCAGCTCCGACGATCCCGCGGACGTTGCCGTGATCTTCCGGCCCCACACGGACCTGGCGCTGGCCAACGGCATGGCCCACGTGA
Source organism: Candidatus Sulfotelmatobacter sp. (assembly GCA_035625755.1). Classification (GTDB taxonomy): domain Bacteria; phylum Methylomirabilota; class Methylomirabilia; order Methylomirabilales; family DASPOZ01; genus DASPOZ01. The sequence continues at coordinate 6,312 of DASPOZ010000241.1, read as the reverse complement.
TCGTGCAGGAGGGCCTCGTCAACCTGGACTTCGTGAACCGGCACACCGTGTTCAAGCGGGGCGTGGAGCATCCTCACTCCGGGACCCAGGATACCGACGAGTACGGGGACGCGGCGCCGAGCTGGGCCACCTATCGGCCCTTCGCGGATCGCGGCCAGCCCATGACCTTCGACGAGTACAAGGCCTTCCTGGAGGCGTACACCCCGGAGCGCGTGGAACAGCTCTCGGGCGTACCCGCCGAGACGGTGCGGCGCCTCGCCCGGCTGATGGGCGACCCGGAGCGGAAGGTGCTGTCCCTCTGGACCGTGGGCTTCAACCAGCACGCCCGGGGGACCTGGATCAACAACCTCGTCTATAACCTGCACCTCCTCACGGGCAAGATCGCCGAGCCGGGGAACGGCCCGCTCTCCCTCACGGGGCAGCCCTCCGCTTGCGGCACCACGCGGGAGACCGGGGCCCTCTCCCACCTCCTCCCCGGCGGCCACTTCGTGGCCAACCCGGAGCATCGCCAGAGGGCGGCGGAGATCTGGAAGGTGCCGGTGGAGCGGATCTCGCCCAAGCCGGGCTACCACACGGTGGAGCTGTTCCGGGCCCTGGATCGGGGCGACCTGCGCGTCCTCTGGATCAACACCACCAATCCCTTCCAGACGCTGCCCAACGCGGGGCGCTACCGGAAGGGGGCGCGGAAGGGCGGGGATCGTTTTGTGGTCGTCTCGGAGGTGTACCCCAGCGAGACGTCGCGCCAGGCCGACCTGATCCTTCCCTCGGCCATGTGGGTGGAGAAGGAGGGCATGTTCGGGAACAGCGAGCGGCGCACGCAGCACTGGGCCAAAATGGTGGACCCGCCGGGCCGGGCCCGGGACGACCTGTGGCAGATCGTGGAGCTGGCCAAGCGATTGGGGCACGGCGCGCTCTTCGACTACGGCAAGGAGCCCCTCCAGAAGGCCCTCTTCGAGGAGTACCGGCAGTTCGGCGCGGGCAGGGGGCAAGACCTGGCGCCGTACCAGGTGTACACCCGCGTGCGGGGCGGCCTGCGCTGGCCGGTGGTGGATGGGCGGGAGACGCGCTGGCGCTACCGGGAGGGCTTCGACCCGTACGTCCAGGAGGGCGAGGACGTGCGGTTCTACGGCAACCCGGACGGGCGCGCGGCGATCTGGGCCCGTCCCTACGAGCCGCCGGCCGAGGCCCCCGACGCGGACTATCCCTTCTGGCTCACCACCGGGCGGGTCCTGGAGCACTGGCACACCGGCACCGTCACGCGGCGCGTGCGGGAGCTCCACCGGGCCATGCCCGCCGCCCAGGTCTGGCTGAATCCGGACGACGCCAAGCGCCTCGGCGTGAAGTCCGGCGATCCGGTGCGCGTGGCGTCCCGGCGGGGGGAGGTGCGCGCGCGGGTGGAGGTGGGCGGCCGGAACGCGATGCCCAAGGGCGTGGTCTTCGTGCCCTTCTTCGACGAGGCGGTGCTGATCAACCTGGTGACGCTGGACGCGTTCTGTCCCATCTCAAAGCAGCCGGACTTCAAGAAGTGCGCGGTCCAGGTCGCCAGGCTCTGAGGAGGTGGCCGTGGACAGGACGAGACCTGGGAGCCGCCCGCGCCGCCTCCCCTCCGTGTGCCTGCTGGCCGCCGCCCTCCTGGGGGGCGCCGCGTCCGCCCAGGAGGGTGGAAAAAAGTCCCCCGGCACGTACGCGGGCTTTCCGCCCCTGATCCCGCATGACGTCCGGGCAATGACGGGAGGGGAGTGCCTCGGTTGCCACGGGAACGGGGTGGGCGGGGCGCCCATCGCGCCCCATCCCTCCCGGACGCATCTCTGCCTGCAGTGCCACGTGCCGCAGGATCCCGCGGCCAAGCCCTTCCCGCCGGGCGGAAGGAACTAGACCGGGTTCATGGCGCGCGTGTTGGTGATCGAGGACGAGGCGCTCCTGGTCGCGTCGTACGAGCGGGCCCTGCGGCGCGGGCAGCACACGGTGATCCCTTTGCACGATGGGGCTCAGGCGGCGGCCAGGGCGCGCGCCGAGCGGCCGGACCTCATCCTGATGGACCTGGGCGTGCCGGGCCTGGATCCCGTGGGCTTCATCCGGGCGCTGAAGGAGGACGCCGCCACCTCGTCCATCCCCATCATCGTGGTGAGCGGGATGACCATGGACCGCCAGGCCCTCGCCCAACTCGCGCCCGGGTGGATCGAGGACGTGTGGTTGAAGCCCGTCCGCATGGAGCGGCTGCTCCAGCGGGCCAACGCCCTGACGGCCCCCGGCTAGCTTCCCACTTGCCGCTTGAAGCGGCGGGCCTTTTGTGATGTCATATGTGTCAATGGACCTAATGGGTCGCATAGAACCTCATGCGATGAACCCCGGCGAGTTGCTGCTGGCGCCTGCCGTCTGCCTGAAAGCATTGGGGCCGGTCGGTGGGACAAACCCCTCCTTCCTGGGGCGGGGGCGCCCCAAAGGCCCATTCCGGTCCCATATTCAAGATATGTCTGGCGATGAAGCCATCGGTGCGGACCCGCTGCCACACCATGGGGCTTCTCCGGAACCTTGTGAGGCCACTGAAGACTGCGATTTCAATCAGTTGAGCAGGGCCGGGGATTGGCACGCGTCTTGTCAAGCCTGATGGCGGGAAAGCCCGCCTGGTGACCGTGCCATAACCTCGGCCTCCCAGGAGTGCTGAATGATCGCCGCCAAGCGGATGCGCAAAGCGGTCATCACCATCCAGCCCGACGACACCCTGGCCCACGCCCAATCCCTCATGCGGACCCACCGCATCCGGCACCTGCCGGTGCTGGATGGCGCCAGGCTCGTCGGCATCCTCTCCACCCACGATCTGCACGGCGCCGTGCCGCTTCCCGCCGGCCCGGAGGAGGCCCAGGCCTACGCCGAGAAGCTGCGGGCCCTGCCGGCCTCCGCCGTCATGAGCCGCGAGGTGGTGTCCGTGGCCCTCTTCACCCCCATCGAGCACTGCGCGAAGCTCATGACGGAATACAAGATCGGTTGCCTGCCGGTCCTGGACGGGGGGCGGCTGGAAGGCATCGTCACCACCACGGACGTCATGGGCATGATGGCCGAGATGATGGGCGTGTCGGAGATCGGGTCGCGGATCGAGGTGGAGGTGCCGGCCGCGCCGGGGGCCATGGCGGAGGTGGCGCGGATCATCGAGGGGCAAGGGGTGAGCATCGCCAGCATCGCCGGCGTGCCGATCCCGGAGCGCGGGCGGACCATCCTGGTGATGCGCGTGCGGACCATCAACCCGCGCCCGGTTATCCGGGCGCTGGAGGAGGCAGGCTATCGTGTGCCGGCTCCCGAAGAGCTTCTCTAGCAGGCTGCTGAAAAAGGCCCATCTGCGTCGTTGGCTCGCTCGCGCACTCGCTGCGGCGTACCCGGAGTACGCCTCACTCGGCCCTTCGCGCGCCGCCTTGCATCTGGACCTTTTTGAGCAGCCTGGGCAAGAGAGAATTTTTCAGTATCCTGCTAGGCGAAGGGAGGCTCCGGCCGTTCCAGGACGAGGCGGGGCCGCCCGCGGCCTGAGGGCGCACCCATGGCGACCCGACGTCCCTCTTTTTCCATCGATGCCGAAATTCGAAAGCTCGCGTCCGTGGCCGATCCCCATGCGGCCGTCGTCACGCTGTACCTCGATGCACGCGGGCGGGATCAGCACCAGCGCGAGGCCATCCGCACCTTCGTGCGCCGGGCCCTGGCCGAGGCCCGCCGGGAGTGGCGGGGTCCTGCGGCGGCGGGGGCCGGGCTCGAGGTCGATCTCTCGCGCATCCAACGCTACGTCGAGGAATTGATGGCGCGGGGGGCCGGCGGCCGGCCCCCCGGCATCGCCCTGTTCGCCTGCGCGGGCGCCGGCCTGTTCGTGGACCTGCGCGCCCCTCTCCCCTTTCAGAACCAGTTCGGCGTGGGCGGGGCGCCGCTGCTGGCCCAGCTCTCGCTCCTGGAGGACGAGTACGAGCCGGCCCTGGTGGCCCTGGTGGATGCCGAGTCGGCCCGCATTTTCCAGTCGGCCCTGGGTGGGGTGCTCTCGGAGCTGGACCTGGTGAGCAACGTTCCCGGCCGGCACAAGCAGGGCGGCTGGGCGCAGGCCCGCTACCAGCGGCACATCCGGGCCCACCAGGACGAGCACCACAAGGCCGTGGCCGCGGTGCTGGCCGAGGGCCTGAACGGCCAGGGCATCCGGCGCCTGATCCTGGGCGGCCCGCCGCTGGCGCAGCGCAACCTCCGGCGCTTTCTGCCGCCCGAGGCCGAGGGCCGGATCATCGCCGAGGTGGACCTGCCGGTGCGCGTGGCGGTGGTCCGCGTCCAGGAGGCCGTGCGCGGCGCCCTGCAGGCCTGGGAGCGGCGCCAGGAGGGGGAGGCCGTGCGGGAACTGCAAGACCGCGCCGGCAACCCCGGCCAGGCCGCCCTGGGATTGGTGAACACTCTGGCGGCCGTGAACCGCCGGGCGGTGCACCTGCTGCTCATCTCCGAACGCTTCGCTGCCGCCGGCTGGGCATGCCGGGGGTGCGGCGCGCTCCAGGCGGCCGCCACCCTGGCCTGCCCGCTGTGCGGCGGGGCCCTGGCCACCGCGGACCTCCGGGAGGCGGTGGTGACGGCGGTGGTGCGTGCCGGGGGCGGGATCGAGTGGGTGGCGGCGCAGCCGGCCCTGGAGCGCCTCGGCGGCGTCGGGGCGCTCCTCCGAACTTCACGGGGGCTCCGGTGATCGTGGAGGAGGCCATGGACCTGACCATCGAAGGGCGCAACACACCGGTACTGCCTGAGTGGCGGGCGCTGGTGGAGGAGAAGTTGGGCAACCTGGGCCGCGGGCACGACGACATCGTCCACGCCCGGGTCACTGTGACGAAGCACCCGCGGCACCAGCGGGGGCACGACGACGTGACGGTGGTGCTCAGCGTCCCCGGCGACATCCTGACGGTCCAGCGGAGCGGGGACGATGTGGATGATGCGCTGTTCCAGGCGTGCGAGGTGATGGAACGGGAGGTGAAATCCTACCGCGACCAGCGCTACCGGACCGCCAAGACGCCGGGGCCCCGGCCCCGCGGCGTGGTGGCCACATGGTTCCCGGACCGCGGGTACGGGTTCATCCGCACCGAGGGCGATCGCGAGCTGTACTTCCACCAGCGCTCGGTGGCCAACCACGACCGGGGGGCCATCGCCCTGGGGGCCGTGGTGGAATTCGAGGTGGAGGAGGGGGAGAAGGGACCCCAGGCCTCGCGCGTGATCGTCCGGCGGTGACCGCCGCTTTCCACGGGCAGCGGGTTTTTTCCTTGCGTCCCGGGAGACGTCTGTGTTAGATTTCCTCGCCCGTGGACCGGTGGCCATGACCGCCCGCCGGCCAGCCCCCCGCCGGGTCTTTCCGCTGCCCCCTCTCCCCGAGTCCCGGTGCCCGATTCTTGCCTTCGTGTGCGGCCGCGGCAGGGAGGTTGGTGTCATGGATCCCCGCTGGTCCCTCTCGTGGCCGGTCATGCCACGCCTCGTCGTGGCCGTTGCCCCCTTCGCCCCTCCGGCCCTGGCCCAGCCGACGGCGGTGGTGCGCCTCGAGGCACACCGCGCACCGGACCTCTAGGAGGAGGGACCTGCTCCTGTACGGCGTCACGAGATCCGACGCGGAGTTCTGACTCCATCCCCCGCTGGAGGGGAGACGGCGGGCGCGGCCCGTCCCGGCGCGCCCGCCCTGGACATTGCTGTGCGGGAGGGACCCCATGGAAGGTCATGGCTCGCAGGGATCCGGCGCACCCGGGCGCCGGGGGTTCATCGAGGTGCTCCTGGGCGGCGGCCTGCTCGGCCTGCTGGGGGCCATGCTCTACTCGGTGGGCCGTTTCGTGATCCCGCCCAAGGTGGCGGACGCCGGCCTCTCCAGCGTGGTGGCCGGGAAGGTGAAGGATTTCGGGTCCAATAGCGGGAAGATCTTCCGCTTCGGGAACCGGCCCGGCATCCTGGTGCGCACCCCGTCCGGGGACTTTCGCGCCTTCTCCGCCGTGTGCACCCACCTGAACTGCACCGTCCAGTATCGGTCGGACCTCGAGAAGATCTGGTGCGCCTGCCACAACGGCACCTTCGACCTCTATGGGAAGAATGTCTCGGGGCCACCCCCGCGCCCGCTGGATGCCTTCGACACCGCCGTGCGGGGGGACGACATCATCGTGTCCCGGAAGGCGTAGGGGCCACGCATGACCTGGCAGGCCCTGTACGACTGGCTCGACGCGCGACTGCAGATCGGAAAGCTCATCGAGTTCGCGCGGCACAAGCAGGTCCCCGTCACCCGGCATTTCTACTGGTACTACCTGGGGGGGATCACCCTGTTCCTCTTCGCCATCCCGG
>DASPOZ010000240.1:0-3609 GCA_035625755.1 Candidatus Sulfotelmatobacter sp. | reverse complement strand
GAGGCGAAGGCCGCCCTGCGCGTTCGGCTGGCCTTCGAGGACGTCGAGTTCGCCCTGGGCGGGTCGCGGGCGCAGCAGGCGCGGTACGACGGGGCAGCCGCCCGGCTGGCGCTTCGGAAGTTTCAGGCGCTTCTCGGGGGGATCCTGGAGGCTACGGCGCCGGCTGCGCACCGCTCGTCCTTGACTTGCGAGGCGCTGCTGGCATAGGGTTTTTCGACGTGTGGCGGGGGCGGGAGATCGGCGGAGGAGGGCGAGCGATGACGAGCGATGACCGCAGCGTGGTCGGCAGGCGGGATTTCCTCAAGGGGGCGGCCGCCCTGGGCGTGGGGGCCGGCCTGGCCGGGCTCCCCTTCGGGTGGGCGGAGGGCGCCGCGGCCAGGGATGTGAATATCGGGGTCCTGTACCCCACCTCCGGGTCGCAGGCGCGCTTCGGGCAGATGTGCGTGAACGCGGTGAAGCTGGCCGTGGACGACGTGAACGCCGCCGGCGGCATCAAGTCCCTCGGGGGGGCCAAGCTCAACCCCATCCTGGCCGACATCCAGAGCGATCCCGGGGTGACGCGGAACCAGGCCGAGCGGCTCATGGCCACGGGCAACCTCACGGCCGCCACCGGCTGCTACGTGAGCACCTACACGCTGGTGGCCACCGAGGTGGCCGAGCGGTATAAGATCCCCTTCGTCACCGGATCCGTCGCCGACAAGCTCACGGAGCGCGGGTTCAAGTTCACCTTCCAGGTCTCGCCCAAGGCCAGCATGTTCGGCGAGATGCAGATGGAGTTCGCGGCCAAGATGGCGGGGAAGGGCAAGCGGGCAGCCATCGTGTACGAGGACACGGATTACGGCACCTCCACCTCCAAGGGCCTCATCGACGGGGCCAAGAAGAGCGGCTTCGAGGTGACCATGGCCGAGCCCTACACAGCCAAGTTCACGGACGCGACGCCCCTGGTGAACAAGATCAAGGCCTCCCGGCCGGACCTGCTCTTCCCGGTCTCGTACATCACCGACGCCCTGCTCATCATCCGCACCATGAAGCAGCTCAACGTCAACGCGGCCATCATCGCCGGCGGGGCCGGGTACCTGATCCCGGACTTCGCCAAGGACCTGGGCAAGGAGGCCGACTACGTCTTCTCTGTGGCCTCCTGGAACTACGATATCAACTGCGCCGACGTCTCCCCCTACGCGGCGGCCTACCAGAAACGCTACAGCGAGTTCCTCATGGAGCACGCCGGCGAGGCGTATGTGATGGTCCGGGTCCTGGCCGACGGCATCGAGCGGGCCGCTTCCGCGGACCCGCAGCAGGTACGCGACGCCCTGGCCAAGACGAACCTCGCCAAAGGACCGGGCTCGACCATGCCGGGGTGCCACGTGGAATTCGACGAGAAGGGATGGAACAACCACGTGCACCCGGTGATGGTCCAGTGGCAGGAGGGCCAACTCCGCGCCGTCTACCCGCCGTCGGACGCGCGCGTGAAGCCGGTGTGGCCCGTGCCGGCCTGGGACAAGCGAACGTAGCAGGCTGCCGAGAAGGGCCCACCCCTGCATTGCGGGTTGCGGATTGCGGAATGCGGAATAGGTGGCTAGCCGAGCCGGGCTCGCGCGCCAGGTGATCGGTCGAAGAGCGGGGTTGGGGGGTCAAGCGGGCGGCCGGCGCCGCCGGCCCGGCGGCCGCGCTTGACCCCTTTTGCTTGCCATGGATCTGACGACGATCGTCCAGGCCCTGATCAGCGGCGTGCTGATGGCCGGGATCTATGCCCTGGTGGCCATCGGTCTCACGCTGATCTTCGGCGTGGTCCGCATCGTGAACTTCGCCCAGGGCGAGTTCGTGATGCTGGGGATGTACGCCACCTACTGGCTGTGGAAGCTGTGGGGGATCGACCCCTACGCGTCCCTCCTGATCACGATGCCGCTGCTGTTCTGCTTCGGGGTCCTGGTCCAGCGATTCCTGCTCCAACCGATCCTCCATGCCCCGGACCTGGCCCAGATCTTCATGACGGTGGGCCTCTCGGTGGCCCTGATGAACGCCGCCCTCTTCAGTTTCACGGCGGACTTCCGCTCGGTCAAGACGGCCTACGCGGAACGGGCGCTGCATGCAGGCGGCGTCACCGTGCCGGTGACCAGGCTCTTCGCCTTCGTCGGCGCCCTGGCCCTGGCCGGCCTGCTCACCCTCTTCCTTACCCGGACGGACGTGGGGAAGGCCCTGCGGGCGGTGGCGCAGGACCGCGAGGTGAGCATGCTCCTGGGGATCAACCCGCGCCGCATGTACCTGCTGGCGGTGGGGCTGGGGACGGCCCTGGCGGGGGCGGCGGGCGGCCTCATCGTGCCGTTCTTCTACGTGTTCCCTACGGTGGGGGTGGTCTTCGGCCTCGTCGCGTTCGTGGTGGTGATCCTCGGGACGCTGGGGAGCATCCAGGGGGCGCTCCTGGCCTCCCTCATCGTGGGCGTGGCCGAGTCCCTCGGCATCCTCTTCGCCGGGGCGGACCTCGGGCTCGTGGTGGTCTTCGCCCTCCTGGTGGCCGCCCTCGTCTTCAAGCCCCTGGGGCTCATGGGGCAGGCGTGAGACGCGCGGCGGCCGCCGGCCTGTTCCTCACCCTCATCGTTCTGCCCTTCCTGCTGCCCAACCCTTTCTACGTGCACATCGTCGTGATGATGGCGGTGTTCGCCGTCCTGGGCGGGGCCTGGAACCTCATCGGCGGCTACGCCGGCCAGCTCTCCTTGGGCCACGCGGCCTTCTTCGGGACGGGGGCCTACGTCTCCACCCTGCTGGTCAACGCCACCGGCATCTCCCCCTGGATCACCCTGTGGCTGGGCGGCGCGGCCGCCCTGCTCCTGAGCCTGCCCGTGGGGGCCATCTGCTTCCGCCTCCAGGGGCCGTACTTCGCCATCGCCACCATCGGCCTGGGCGAGGTGCTGCGCCTCCTGGTCCTCCACTTCCGGGAGGTCACCAACGGCGCCCAGGGCCTCACCGTGCCCTTCAAGGGCGAGGCCCCCTGGCAGCTCCAGTTCGAGTCCAAGTTCCCCTACTACTATATCGCCCTGGCCATGGCCGCGGCGGTCGTCCTGGTCACCCGGCGCATGGAACGCGCGCGGCTGGGACACTACCTGGTGGCCATAGGCCAGAACCAGGATGCCGCCGAGGCCATCGGCATCGACTCCGTCCGGGCCAAGGGGCAGGCCCTGGCCCTGAGCGCGTTCGTCACGGGCGTGGCCGGTGTCTTCTACGCCCAGTACACCTACGTGGTCCATCCGGACAGCGTCTTCGGCCTCGGGATGAGCATCCAGATCGCCCTGGTGGCCATCGTGGGCGGCGTGGGCACGGTGCTGGGCCCCATCCTCGGCGCAGCCATCATGGAGTCTTTCGTCCAGTCCACGCAGATCGCCTTCGCCGGACAGTATCCCGGCCTGGAGCTCATCGTGTACGGGGGGCTGCTCATGGCCGTCATCCTGTGGCAGCCGCGCGGCGTGATCCCCTGGCTGGCGCGGGTGTTCCGCAGGGCGGCCGCCCGGCGGCCTGCGGCCCGCGGGGCGCAGACATGAAGGGCGAGGCGCTCCTGCAGGTGGAGGGCCTGGCGAAACGGTTCGGCGGGGTCCAGGCGGTGGCGGACCTCTCGTT
>DASPOZ010000239.1:0-7623 GCA_035625755.1 Candidatus Sulfotelmatobacter sp. | reverse complement strand
GAGTGCACGAGCTGTGCGGCGTGCGTGGAGGACTGCCCGAACCAGGCCATCGGGGAGGGTGATCCGGTGTACGTGATCGAGCCCGAGAAGTGCACCGAGTGCGTGGGCTTCTACGATGAGCCCCAGTGCGTCGCCGCCTGTCCCGTGGAGTGCATCGTGCCGGACCCGGCCCGTCAGGAAAGCGCCGAGGAACTGTTGGCCAAGAAGGCACGCCTGCATCCCGCCTGAGCGGGGTGGGAGGCTCAGCTTCGGAACGTGGGAAACGCCATGAGAGACCCGGGACGTCGCGGCGGCTGAAGGCTTCCCGGGCCCGAGGTGGAGGAGGCAGACGATGGACAGCAGCATTGCGGAACTGGATGCCCTGGCGTACCGCCAGCGGTACCGGGGCCTGATCGGCGTGGAGAGCAAGCTGCCCGTGCGAGACCGGCACCTCCTGAGCCTGGTCTACACGCCGGGCGTGGCGGCCCCGTGTCTGGAGATCGAGAAGGACCCGCGGACGTCCTTCGATTACACCTGCCGTGGGAACACGGTGGGCATCGTGACGGACGGCTCGGCCGTCCTGAGCCTGGGGGCCGTGGGGCCCGAGGCGGCCCTGCCGGCCATGGAGGGGAAGGCCGTCCTGCTCAAGACCTTCGCCAACGTGGATGCGGTGCCCCTCTGCCTGAAGGGCGCGGACATCTACGAGATCATCCAAGTGGTCAGCCTGCTGGCCCCCACCTTCGGGGCCTTCTGTCTGGAGGACATCTCGTCGCCCCGCTGCTTCACCGTCGAGGACCATCTGCAGCGGGCCGTGAACGTGCCCATCTTCCACAACCACGCCCACGGGGCCGGCGTGCAGGTGCTGGCGGGGCTTTCCAACGCCCTGCCGCTGGTGGGGAAGACGCTCGAGGCCGCCCGCATCGTCATCGCCGGGGCGGGGGCCGCCGGCATCGGCACGGCCCGCCTCCTGCTGGCCGCGGGGGCGCGTAACCTCATCGTGTGCGACAGCGCCGGCGCCCTCTTCAAGTACCGGACCTCCGGCATGAACTGGGTGAAGAACGAGATCGCGCGCAGCACCAACCCGGAGGACCGGAAGGGCGCCCTGGCCGATGTCCTGAAAGGGGCCGACGTCTTCATCGGCTTCTCGGCCCGCGGCGTGCTGACCCCGGCCATGGTCCAGGCGATGGCCCCCAACCCCATCGTCTTCGCCCTGGCCGTGCCGGACCCGGAGATCCTGCCCGGCGAGGCGAAGGCGGCCGGGGCGGCCGTGGTGGCCACGGCCCGCACGGACTTCCCCAACGAACTGGACATCGCCCTGGTCTTCCCGGGCGTGCTGCGGGGGCTCCTGGATGCCGGCGCCCGCAACGTGAACGACGCCATGCTGCTGGCGGCCGCCGGCGCCCTGGCGGGCCTGGTGCCTCCGGCCGAGCGGCGGCCCGACTTCATCGTGCCCGGCGTCATGGACTTCCGCGTCGCCCCGGCCCTGGCCGGGGCCGTGGCGCGGGCCGCCGTGGAGACGGGCGAGGCGCGGCGCCAGGTGGACCCGGCCGTGGTGGCCGCCCGCACGCTGCGCGACGTGTACGAGGGCCCCGGGGCCTACGTTCCCCCGCCGCCCCGGGCGGAGATGACGCTGGCCGAGCAGGCCCTGGACCTGCACAAGCGCCACCAGGGCAAACTCCAGGTGAAGAGCAAGATCCCCATCAAGGACCGCTACATCCTGAGCCTGTTCTACCTCCCGCCGGGCGCCGCGGCGCCCTGCCGCGTCATCGCCCGGGACCCGGCGAAGGTGTACGACTACACCGCGAAGGGGAACCTGGTGGCCGTCGTCTCGGACGGCTCGGCGGTGCTGGGGCTCGGCAACATCGGGGCGCGGGCGGCCATGCCCGTGATGGAGGGGAAATCGGTCCTCTTCAAGACGTTCGGCGGCGTGGAGGCCTTTCCCATCTGCGTGGGGAGCCAGGACCCGGAAGAGATCATCCAGGTGGTGCGGGCCATCGCCCCCGCCTTCGGCGGCGTGAACCTGGAGGACATCTCGGCGCCGCGCTGTTTCGAGGTCGAGGAGCGCCTCAAGAAGGACCTGGATATCCCGGTGTTCCACGACGATCAGCACGGCACCGCCGTGGTGGTGCTGGGGGCGCTCCTCAACGCCCTCAAGGTCACGGGCCGCAAGCTGGCGGAGGCCCGGCTGGTCATCAACGGGGCCGGGGCCTCGGCCATCGCCGTCTCGCGACTCTTCCTCAAGATCGGCGTGAAGGACCTGATCCTGTGCGACACCAAGGGGATCGTCTATGAGGGACGCACCGCCGGGATGAATCCGGTGAAGGCCGAGATGGCCCGGGTCACCAACCGGGAGCGCCGCACCGGCAGCCTGGCCGATGCCCTGGCCGGGGCCGATGTCTTCATCGGCCTCTCGGTGGCCAAGGCCGTGACGCCCGACATGGTGCGGGCCATGGCCAAGGACGCCATCGTCTTCGCCATGGCCAACCCGGTGCCCGAGATCTTCCCGGACGAGGCGAAGGCGGGCGGCGCGGCCGTGGTGGCCACCGGTCGCTCGGACTTCGAGAACCAGGTGAACAACTCCCTGGGGTTCCCGGGCATCTTCCGCGGCGCCCTGGACGTGCGGGCCCGCGAGATCAACGACACCATGAAGGTGGCGGCCGGCGAGGCCATCGCCGCCCTGGTGAGCGACAAGGAGCTGAAGCCCGACTACATCATCCCGACCATGATGGACCTGCGGGTGCCGCCGGCCGTGGCCGAGGCGGTGGCCCGGGCAGCCATCGAGACGGGCGTGGCCCGCAACCCGGTGGACCCGACGGCGGTGGCGGAGAACGCGCGCCGCTACCTGTACGAGGGGCAGCTGCAGTTGCTCGCGTGACGCCGCGCGGGGCCTAGGGCATCCTGCGGGCCGCCCGACGCGATCGGCGGGAGGGGCGGCCATGAGCCCGAACGCTGACTGGACGCGGTGGTGCCACAACTGCGGGGTGGAGATCACCTGGGCGCCGGTACGGGCCTGGGGACGGTACTACTGCTGCGGCGCCTGTCTCCGCGGCGAGCGCTGCGACTGTCCGCCGCCCCTGGAGAACGAAGAGGAGAGCATCAGCGAGGATCACCGGGGCGGGGTGGAACGCGTCTGGTGACGAGCGCACTGGCGCAAGACTGAGGACTCAGGACTGAGGGACAGGTCTGAGTCGCCGCTCAGTCCTCAGTCCTGAGTCCTCAGTCCTGTGGCGAGAGGAGGGGGCCATGCGCATCGAGGTGGCCGAGGAGGAACGGCAGCTCCTGTTGGACCTGCTGGACGAGCTGCTGGGGGATCTGCGGGACGAGATCTACCGGGCCGAGAGCCATCAGTTCAAGGAGCAGCTCAAGGCCAAGAAAGAAGTCGTGAAGGGACTGCTCGGGCGATTGCGGCCGGAGGCGGCGGTCCCGGCCGGCGCGGCGTAGGCGAGCCATGGGCCCGGCCGACGAGGACGCGGCGGGGTACGGCGCCCTGCGGCGCCGCATGGTGGAGGAGCAGATCGCGGCCCGGGGGGTGCGGGACCCGCGAGTGCTCCAGGCCATGGCCGACGTGCGGCGACACCTCTTCGTGGACGAGGCCCAGCGGGGCCGGGCGTACGAGGACTGGCCCCTCCCCATCGGCCACGGCCAGACCATCTCCCAGCCGTACATGGTGGCCGTCATGACGGAATACCTGGAGCTGCGTGGGGAGGAACGGGTCCTGGAGGTCGGCACCGGGTCCGGGTACCAGGCGGCCGTGCTGGGGCATCTGGCGCGCGAGGTCTTCACCGTCGAGCGGATCGCGCCGCTGGCGGAGGCGGCCGCCGTGCGCCTGCGGGAACTCGGCTACGCCAACGTCCACGTGCTGGTGGGGAATGGAGCGCAAGGCCTCCCCGAGCACGCCCCCTTCGACCGGGTGCTGGTCACGGCGGCCTGCCCGATCCTGCCGGCCGCCCTGGTGGCCCAGCTCGCCGAGGGGGGGATCATCGTGGCCCCCGTGGGGGAGGCGTGGTCGGGGCAGACCCTGCGGGTAGGGTGGAAGGTGGCGGGCCGCCTGACCACGCGGGACGTGCTGGGCTGCATCTTCGTGCCCCTCATCGGGGCGGAGGACCGGGCGGCCTAACAGGCTGCTGAAAAAGGCCCATCTGCGGCGTTGGCGCGCTCGCGCGGCGCTGCGACGTACGGCCGCAGTACGCCTCGCACCTCGCATCGCGCGCCGCCTTGCATCTGGACCTTTTTGAGCAGCCTGGGGGAAGGGGAGTATTTCGGCAGCCTACTAAGGCCCGAACGCCCGAACGGCTCGCAGGGGAAGGAGGTGCCATGGAGGTCAAGGACCGGATGACGAAGGACCCCGTGACGATTCGGGCCAACGAAACCTCGCGGGCCGCCGCCGAGCTGATGCGGGCGCACAAGATCCGCCACCTCCCGGTGGTGGACGCGGCGGGGAAACTGGCGGGCATCGTGACCGACCGGGACATCCGCCAGATCCTTTTCGCCCCGGCGATGCGCACGCGGGTGGGCGAGGGGACCTCGCTCATGGAACAGGTCACCGTGGAGGAGGTCATGACGTTCCCGGTGATCACCACCACGCCCTATGCCGACCTGGCCGACGCGGCAAAGATCATGCACGAACGCAAGATCGGCGCCCTGCCGGTGGTGGAGCGGGGCCGGGTGGTGGGGATCCTGAGCGAGATCGACGTCCTCAAGGCCTTCTACGAGATGACGGGGCGGAAGGTGGAGGCGCGCCCCGAGGATTGGTAGCCGAAGAACCGTTCGGTGGTTCGGGAGTTCGATCGTTCGCTGGTTCTCCAGGCTGTGGCGCGCTGTGCGCGGGCACGATCCGAGACCAACCGGACTCCCGAACAACCGGACCACCGAACGTGACATACGGGGGAGGAGGGATGGGCATGCGGCGGAAGGCGGAGGAGGCACCCCAGGTGTGTCCCTTCTTGCACGAACTGGGCAGCGATTTCGTCTGCATCTATCCGCAGACGCTGTACTGCACGGGGGCGGAGCACGGGAAGCCACGCTTCCCCAGCCGGGCCACCGCCCAGGAGCACTGCGCGGGGAACTATCGCGCCTGCCCCGGGTACCAGCGCCGGGCGGCCGAGGGGCCGTAGCCGTCCGCCATTGGCCATCGGCCGTGCGGCACCCCTCCCCGGATTCCCCACGCAGCGGAAGGCGTGGGGCGAGAGGCGAATAGAGTGAAAGGAGGCGCATCATGAGCGCCGAGCGATCCGCCACGGGACGTGCGATGCGCGGCGCTGCCACCCTCCTGGCGGCGGCGGTGATCTGGTACCTGCCGCCGCCGACCGGGGTGGCCATCAAGGCCTGGCACCTGCTGGCCATATTCGCCGCCACGATCCTCGGGTTGATCCTCCAGCCGCTGCCCATGGGCGCGGTGGTGATCACCGGGACCATGGCTACGGCCCTCACCGACACCCTCAGCGTGGGCGACGCCCTCAACGGGTTCGCCAACACCACCGTCTGGCTGATCTTCGCCGCGTTCCTCTTCGCGCGCGGGTTCATCAAGACCGGCCTGGGGCGGCGGGTCGCCTACTGGTTCATCCGGGCCTTCGGCCGGAGGACCCTGGGCCTGAGCTACGCCCTGGCCCTCAGCGACCTGGTCATCGCCCCGGCCACCCCGTCCAACACGGCCCGCGCCGGCGGGGTGCTCTTCCCCGTGGTCCGGGGGCTCTGCACCACCTTCAACTCCGAGCCGGGGCCCACGGCGGGGCGCATCGGCCGCTTCCTGATGCTGAGCACGTACCACGCGGACGTCATCACTTCCGGGATGTTCATGACGGCCATGGCCGCCAATCCCCTCATCGTCGAGTTGACCCGGAAGACGCTGAAGCTCGACCTATCGTGGGGCGGGTGGGCCCTGGCGGCGCTCCTCCCCGGCCTGCTCTCGCTGCTGGCGATGCCCTACGTGGTCTACAAGCTGGCGCGGCCGGAGATCACGGAGACGCCGGAGGCGACGGCCCTGGCCCGCGAGCAGCTGGCCAAGATGGGCCGGATCCGCCGGGAGGAATGGGTGGTGATGGGCGTGTTCGTGCTGGCCCTGGCCCTCTGGGCCACCGCCACGCTGACGAAGCTGGACGCCACCGTGGTGGCCCTCCTGGGCGTCGGGGTGATGCTGGTGACGGGCGTCCTCAAATGGGACGACGTGCTGGGCGAGCGGGGGGGCTGGGATGCCCTCATCTGGTTCGGCGGGCTGGTGGGCATGGCCGCCATGCTGGCCAAGCTGGGCCTGCTGACGTGGTTTTCCGGCTTCGTGGCGGGCTACGTGAAGGGCTGGGCGTGGCTCCCGGCGCTGGGCGTGCTGCTGCTGGTGTACCTCTACAGCCACTACGGCTTCGCCAGCCTCACGGCGCACGTCACGGCCATGTACGTGCCGTTCCTTACCGTCGCGGTGGCCGCGGGGGCGCCGCCGCTGCTGGCGGCCCTGAGCCTGGCCTTCTTCTCCAACCTGAACGCGTCCCTCACCCACTACGGCACGGGCCCGGCCCCCATCTACTACGGGGCCGGGTATGCGGACCTGAAGACCTGGTGGGGGATCGGCTTCGTCGCCTCGCTGGTGAACATCGTGATCTGGCTGGGGATCGGCCCCTTCTACTGGAAGGCCCTGGGCCTCTACTGAGGCACGAGGCACGAGGACTGAGGACTGAGGCACAGCGAAGGAGGGCTGATCGCCGGTGACCGATCCGCGATAATCGACTCCGTCTCAGTCCTCGCACCTCAGTCCTCGGTCCTGCCGAGTGAAAGGAGGCGCCCATGAGCGCCGAGCGATCCGCCACGGAATGTGCGATGCGCGGCGTGGCCACGCTCTTGGTGGCGGCGGTGATCTGGTACCTGCCCCCGCCCAGCGGCGTGGCCGTCAAGGCCTGGCATCTGCTGGCCATCTTCGCCGCCACCATCCTGGGGCTGATCCTCCAGCCGCTGCCCATGGGCGCGGTGGTGATCATCGGCACCATGGCCACCGCGCTCACGGACACCCTCAGCCCCGCCGAGGCGCTGAACGGGTACGCCAACGGGACCGTGTGGCTCATCGTGGCGGCATTCTTGTTCGCCCGGGCCTTCAGCAAGACCGGTCTCGGGCGACGCATCGCCTACTGGTTCATCCTGGCCTTCGGCCGGCGGACCATCGGGCTCGGCTACGCCCTGGCGCTGAGCGACCTGGTGCTGGCGCCCACCATTCCCTCCGGCGCGGCCCGCACCGGCGGGGTGCTGTTCCCCATCGTGCGCGGGCTGGCCGGCACCTACAACTCCGAGCCGGGGCCCACGGCCGGCCGCATCGGCCGCTTCCTGATGCTCAACAGCTACCACGCCCACGACACCACCTGCGCCATGTTCATGACGGCCATGGCGGCCAATCCGTTGATCGTCGAGCTGACCAAGAAGACCATCAACGTCGACCTGTCGTGGGGGGGGTGGGCGCTGGCGGCGCTGGTCCCCGGGCTCCTCGGCCTCACGGTGATGCCGCTGGTGATCTACCGGCTCGCGCGGCCGGAGATCACCGAGACGCCCGAGGCCCCGGCCCTGGCCCGCGAGCAACTGGCCAAGATGGGCCGCATGCGCCGGCAGGAGTGGGCGGTGATGGGCACGTTCCTGCTGGCCCTCGGCCTGTGGGTCACCGGATCCTGGACG
>DASPOZ010000238.1:0-6198 GCA_035625755.1 Candidatus Sulfotelmatobacter sp. | reverse complement strand
GCTTTACTGCGAGGTCCAGGATTCGGCCTTCGTGGGTAACGGTGAATGGGTCCCCAAAAAGCAGCAGGGCCTGGGCGCGCTCCTTGGCTATCGTATCGAACGCGCGCCCGAGCTCGTCAGGAGTTCGCACCTCCACGGGGAGCGCTCTCAGGCCCAATGTTCGCGCCGCAGCCTGCGCCTCTTTCACGCTGAGAGCGATGCTCAAATTCGGATTGAAAAGAATCGCCACGCGGGAGACCTTGGGCACAACCTCCTTGAGGAGCTGCAGCCGCTTCGCGGTTAGCTCGGGCACCAAGGAGCCCATCCCCGTGACGTTGCCGCCCGGGTGGCCGAGGCTGGCAACGAGCCCGGCCTCCACAGGATCGCCACTGGTCGCCATGACGATGGGGATCGTGCCGGTCGCTTCTTTGACGGCCCGGGTCGCCTGCTCCCCTTGCGTGACGATGACGTCCACCTTGAGCTGGACCAGCTCGGCGGCCAGCGGGGCGAGTCGCGCCGGGCTGCCCTCGGCCCATCGGTACTCAAGGGCGATCGTCCGTCCCTCGACGTAGCCGAGGTCCCGCAGGCCCTGCCGGAAGGCCTCGACGTAGGGATCGGGAGGTGCTCCGGGCCGTAAGAGACCGACGCGCGGGGTCTTCGCCGGCTGTTGCGCGGCGGTGGCGTTCGGCGCGGCGAGGAGGCCGAGGGCGACGGCGGCGATCAGCACGGCCCGGGTGCGCCTCCCGTTGACGTACTTCTGAAAACACGAGCGCCCCCGCCGGGCAGCCGCCTGACCGACGAGGGCGGCGAGAGCGATCCTTACGACCCGATGGAGGGGCAACGTGGCCTCCCCGGAGGGCTTGACGGTCGAACGTCTAGCAGGCTGCTGAAAAAGGCCCATCTGCCGCGTTGGCGCGCTCGCGCGGCGCTGCGACGTACGGCCCAAGTACGCCTCGCACCTCGCACCGCGCGCCGCCTTGCATCTGGACCTTTTTGAGCAGCCTGGGCAAAAGAAGGCCTTCCAGCGTCGCGCTAGGGGACTCTACGTTTCTGTGCTGCGGCTGTCAAGCCGCGCGAAGAGGCGCGCGCGGCGGTCGCCAAGACCCTTGCGGCGGCCCGTGCCACGTCCCGACCGCTTGATTCGAGGGGAGCGTCCGTGCGGCGGGATTCAGCGGCGCGCGCTCACCACTCCACGGCGCACACGTCGAAGGCGTCTTGAA
This sequence comes from Candidatus Sulfotelmatobacter sp., assembly GCA_035625755.1. Taxonomy (GTDB): domain Bacteria; phylum Methylomirabilota; class Methylomirabilia; order Methylomirabilales; family DASPOZ01; genus DASPOZ01. Next base: position 4,999 of record DASPOZ010000238.1, on the reverse strand, counting down.
AGGCGCAGGTGGGGGGCGCCATGGTGGGATTGACGGGGGTCGGGGCGAACTGCACCTGCGGGCTGCGCGTCGGCGGAACGGGCAATGCCGGCGGCGGGGCGCTGGAGAAGGTCACCGTCAGGACGCTGCCGTTGGAGGGGGTGCTGGTGAAGGTCGTTCCGGTGGGGGTCGTATTGATGGCGGTGCTCAGCGTCGGGGTGGTGACGGTCGTCGTCGTACTGACGCCGGTCTGCGGCGTAGTGACGACGGTGCTCGACGCGGTGATGGTGGGCGAGGTCGCCTGTGCCCGCGCCACGGCCGGCAGGAGCAGCACCAGCAGAACGGGAAGGCATGCGACGATCCGTGACGGCCAGGTCATCCCTCGTCCCTCCAGGCGGATCGGCCTGGCGCGTGATCCGGGAACCTCGTGCGGCGGCATCGCGACCTCCACCCAGGATCGTGCAGACCGGTTCTGGGTGGACTCTAAGCCCACCCCCGGCGAGCTGTCAACCTGGGGCGTGCCAGCTCGTGCGGCCACCAGCGCCCCCCATCGACCCTCTCCACACAGGAGCCCCCCGGGCCGCGGTCCAGCCCTTGAAGCGCGGCCCGCTGATCCGCCACGTCTTGCGGGCGCCATCGCTCGCAGAGATGAAGCCGCCCTTGCCCGCGCCCACGAAGGCCAGGACCCGCGCTTCGTTGCGGGAGATGCGGGCTGGCTTTTTCGTCGCTGTCTTCTTCGTCCCGGAAGGACCCTCCTGTGTTCGATCCGCCGGAGGGGTCCGGGGGATCGTCCATCGAGGCCGGGCCACCGTTGCCCGCCCCGGGTGAACCGGGAACCGCGAACCGTGAACCGGGAACTCAGATGCCCAGCAGGCGGGTGCGCAGCTCGCGGTCTTGGCGCAGGTCCGCGCCGCCGCCGCTGTGGGCCACCATGCCGTTGTTGAGGACGTAGGCGCGGTCCGCCAGGGCCAGGGCCAGGTCGGCGTTCTGCTCCACCAGGAGCATGGTGGTCCGCCCCCTCAGCTCCTCCAGCGCCCGCACCACCCCCTCGATCACGGCCGGCGCCAGCCCCTCGAAGGGCTCGTCCAGCAGGAGGAGCCGGGGGTTGCCCATCAGGGCGCGGGCGATGGCCAGCATCTGCCGCTCGCCGCCGCTGAGCTGCTCGCCCTTGGATCCCCGCAGGGTCCCGAGCTTGGGGAACAGGGCGAAGGCCCGCTCGGCGGTCCATGCCCGGGCGGCCCCGGCGCCGTCGGCCGCGGGGCGGGCGGCGATGTGCAGGTTCTCCAGGACGGTCAGGTTGGGGAAGATCCGCCGGCCCTGGGGCACCAGGCCGATGCCGTGGCGGGCGATCCGCTCGGGGCTGGACCTCACCAATTCCTCGCCCCGAAAGACCACCTTGCCCCAGCGGGGGGGCACGGCGCCCATGATGCTGTGCAGGGTCGTCGTCTTCCCGGCCCCGTTCCGCCCGAGCAATGCCACCACCTCTCCCTCACGCACTTCCAGCGAGACGTCGTGCAGCACGTGGCTCTTGCCGTAGAACGTGTTGAGGCCCTCCACGGCCAGCAGCGGGGCCGCCGCCACCGCCGCCGCGGCCGTCGGGGGCGCGACCGCGCGGGCGCCGCCCAGGTAGGCCGCCTGCACCTCGGGGTTCCGCTGCACGTCGCCGGGCGTGCCCTCGGCGATGACCCGGCCCTGGTGGAGCACGGCGATGCGGTCCGAGATGGCCAGCACCCGGTCGATGTCGTGCTCGATGAGGATCACGGTCACCCGCCCGGCCAGCCGGCGGATCATCTCCGCCACCCGCGTGCGCTCGGCGGGGGCCAGGCCGGCCAGGGGCTCGTCCAGCAGCAGCAGTTCGGGCTCCGTGGCCAGCACGATGCCGATCTCCAGCAGGCGCTGGTCGCCGTGGGAGAGGCCGCTGGCGTGGGCCGCGGCCCGGTCGGCCAGGCCCACCTGGTCCAGCAGGGCCCAGGCGGCGCCGTTGAGGCCGTGCAGGCCGTCCGCCCACGCCAGCAGCGAGCGGCGGGCCCGGCTGCGCGCCTGCACGGCCAGGCGCACGTTCTCGAAGGCCGTCAGCTGGTGGAACACGCTCACGATCTGGAAAGACCGGGCCATGCCCCAGCGCACCAGCGCGTGGGGCGCGCTGGCCGTGATGTCCCGGCCGCGGAAGATGGCCCGGCCGCCGTCCGGCGGGAAAAGGCCGGTGAGGGCGTTGAACAGTGTGGTCTTCCCGGCCCCGTTGGGCCCGATGACGGAGAGGAGCTCGCCGCGGCGCACGGTCAGGTCCACGCGGTCCACCGCCACCAGGGCGCCGAACCGCTTGGTCAGCCCCCGCACCTCCAGGATTGGGGGGCCCGTGGGAGAGGGAAAAGGACGTGAGGCGGGAGGCGGAAGGGGTGAGGGGACCGCTGCGGGCGGGGCCGCCGGGCGCGGCGGCAGGTGGGCCTCGGGGTCCCGCCGCCGCAGCCCGAGGGTGACGGCCAGCCGCTCGCCGATGCCGAAGAGGCCCTGGGGCGAGACCAGGATGAAGCACATGAAGAGGGCGCCGAAGACCACCAGCCAGTTCTCCGTGTAGGCGCTCAGGAAGTCGCGGAAGAACACGAAGAAGGCGCCGCCCAGGGCCGGGCCCAGGAAGTGGCGCATCCCGCCCACCACCGTCATGGCCAGGATCTCGCCGGAGAAGTTCACGTGTACCGTCTCGGGGTAGACGAAGCGGATGAGGAGGGCGTACAGGATCCCGGCCAGCCCGGTGCAGGCGCACGAGAGCACGAAGGCGGCGAACTTGTACGCGCGCGTGTTGTAGCCCACGAAGCTGGCGCGCTGCTCGTTCTCGCGGATGGCCTGAAGGGTGCGCCCGAAGGGCGAGTTGGCGATGCGCCAGGCCAGGGTGGCGCCCGCCACCACGAAGACCAGGACGAAGTGGTAGTAGGTCATGGCGTCGCCCAGGTCCAGCGTCCCCAGCAGCGGCAGCGCCACGGCCGGCCGCTCCACCCCGCCCAGGCCGTTCTCGCCCCCGGTCACGCCGGTCCAGCGGTATACGATGGAGAAGAGCATCTGGGTGAAGGCCAGCGTGAGCAGGGAGAAGTAGACCCCCCGCTTGCGCATCACCAGGAACCCGATGATGGCGCCCAGCAGCGCCCCCGCGGCCACGCCCACCAGGATGGGCGCGCCCACCCCCTGCACCAGATGGATCTGGGTCAGGCTGCCGGCGTAGGCGGCGATGCCGAAGAACGCCCCGTGGCCGAAAGAGACCAGGCCGGTGTACCCCAGCAGCAGGTTGAACCCGAGGCCCAGCAGGACGAAGATCTCGATCTCCGTGGCCAGCGAGACGGTGGCGCGGGTGAGGGGCACCACGTGCGGCAGCGCCAGGAGGGCGACCACCAGGGGGACGAGGGGATGAGCCGCCAGGCGCCTCACTCGAACTTCTCCCAGCGCTCGCCCAGGAGCCCGCGCGGCCGCACCAGCAGGATCACGGCCATGAGCAGGTAGATGGAGGCCTCGGCCGCCGGCGGCCAGAACAGGATGCAGAAGCTCACGATCTCGCCCACCAGGACGCCGGCGATGACCGGGCCCCAGAAGCTCCCCAGGCCCCCGATCACCACCACCACGAAGGCGGCCGTGCCCACCTTGGTGCCCATGGCCGGCTCCACGCCGGCCAGCGGCGCCGAGAGCACGCCGGCGATGGCCGCCAGGGCGATGCCGATCCCGAACACCGCGGTGAAGACCGGCCGCAGGCCGATCCCCAGCAGGCGCACCATCTCGGGGTCCCGGGTGCCGGCCCGGATGATGGTGCCCACCCGCGTCTTCTCCAGGAACAGCCAGAGGGCGGCGATGGCCGCCGCGGTGCACGCGATGGTGAAGAGGCGGTAGCGCGAATAGACGAACCCGCCCAGCTGCACGGAGCCGCGCAAGGCGGCGGGGGCATCGAAGGGGAAGCCGCCCGCCCCGGCCACGATGCGGATCAGTTGCTCGGCCACCATGGCCAGGCCGAAGGTGAAGAGGAGGCCCAGGAGGGGGTCGCCCTTGTAGAGGCGGCGCAGGAAGGCCGCCTCGATGGCCATGCCGAGGATCGCCACCAGCACCGGCGACACCACCATGGCGCCGCCGAACCCCAGGGCCCCCTTCAGGCCCAGCGCGGCGTAGGCGCCGATGGCGAAGAAGGCCCCGTGGGCCAGGTTGATGACGCCGATCATCCCGAAGATGATGGAGAGGCCGAGGGCGAGGATGACGTAGTAGGTGCCCACCACCACGCCGTTGGCGAGGTGCTCCAGGATGACGTGCGGCGTGATGGTCATGGGCAGGAAGGTCGGCGAAGCTGCAGGCGGCCCGGCGCTCGGACGTATGCCGAGCGCCGGGCCGCCTGCGCGGGCCGCTCAAAAGGGTCCAGATGCAAGGCGGCGCGCGAGGCGCCGAGTGAGGCGTACTCCGGGTACGCCGCAGCGAGTGCGCGAGCGGGCCAACGCCGCAGATGGGCCCTTTTCAGCGGCCCGCTAGAGGCTCGGCATGGGGCAGGGGTTCTCTTCCTTCGTGGGCTGGATGAGCTCCAGGGACTCGTTGGGCTTGGGCACCGGCTCCACCACCTCGAAGATGTCCCACTGGTCCTCCATCTTGGCCTTGTCCTTCACCTTCACCACGTACATGGTCTGCAGGAGCTGGTGGTCCCAGGCGCGGAAGGAACCGGGGCGACCCTTGAGGATGTCGAAGGTGGCGCCGCTCTCCAGGTAGCGCACGATGTCCGGGCTCTTGGTGCTCTTGGCCTTGGCGATGGCCTCCAGCAGGATGCGGACGCTCACGTATTCGCCCCAGGCCTGGTTGTCGGGCGGCTTGCCGTAGCGTTTGCGGAAGGTGCCCGCGAACTCGGGAGACCCCTTCTCCTTGATCTGGTGGTACCAGAGGCTCTGCCAGTGGCCGCTCAGGGAGTCGATGCCGGCGGCCCAGAAGGGGATGGTGTCCATCACCCCGCCGGACAGCTCGAAGGGCGATCCGGCGTCCCGGTACTGCTTGAGGAACGTGGTCTGGT
>DASPOZ010000237.1:0-2644 GCA_035625755.1 Candidatus Sulfotelmatobacter sp. | reverse complement strand
GCCGCCTGGAGACGCAGGAGCTGTTCGACGACGCCGTGGACACGGCCATCCGCGACCAGGAGGCGTGCGGCATCGACATCGTGTCGGACGGCGAGATGCGGCGCCACCACTTCATCATGTCCTTCTTCGGGCGCCTCTCCGGATTGCGCCGCCTGGACCCCCCGCGCCGGCTGGGCCGTCCCTTCTACGATACCGAGCCCCTGTACGAGGCCGCCGAGGCCCTGCGGGCGCCCCAGGGCCTGGGCATTGTGGAGGAGTTCCGGTACGCCCGCGGCCGCACGGCGAAGCCGCTCAAGATCGCCTGCCCGGGCCCCCTCACCCTGAGCACCCCCATTAAGCGCGGCGAAGCCTACCGGGACCGGGAGCCGCTGGTGCTGGACCTGGTCGGGATCATCAATGCCGAGCTGAAGGCCCTGGCGGCCGCCGGGGCGGATTTCATCCAGATCGATGAACCCAACTTCCGCGTGCTCTACAACGACCCCGGGCGCCTGGCGGACCTCTTCAACCAGGTGGTGGATGGGGTGGAGGCCAAGATCGCGCTGCACGTCTGCTTCGGCAACCTCACGGCCCGCCCGCGGGACCGCCGGTCCTACGCCGAGCTGTTCCCGGCGCTGAAGCGCTTCCGCGCCCAGCAGTTCGTGTTCGAGTTCGCCAGCCGGGAACTGGCCGAGCTGGAGCAGTGGAAGCAGTACGGGGGGGACCGGGAGCTGGGCTTCGGCGTGATCGATCAGAAGTCCTTCTACGTGGAGACACCGGAGGAGGTGGCGGCCCGGATCCGCCGGGCCCTGCGGGTGTGCGCGCCCGAAAAGCTGGTGGTGAACCCGGACTGCGGCCTCTACGAGACGCCGCGCTGGATCGCCCTGCAGAAGCTGCGCAATATGGTGGAGGGCGCGCGCCTGGTGCGCCGGGAGCTGGGCGGGCGCCGGGCCCGCCGGGCGGCGGGGCGGGCCCCCGCAGGGCGGCGCGAGGCCTCGGGACGGCGACGCCGGTGAGCGCGGCCGGGACGCCGCAGGCGGCGAGGAGAATCGTATGGAAAAGAAGGTAACCGAGCCCACGACGCGGGTCCTTGGGCCGCTGCGGCGGATCGACCAGCGAAACGAGCTGCACACCCAGGCGGCCATCGGCGGGCTGGGCCCGAGGGTCCAGGAGCGGTGGACGGCCGAATCGGTGGACCCGTTCCGGCGCATCTTCTACCCGGAAACCCGTCCGCAGAACGTGCCCATGCGGTCCTGGCGCAGCGTGGCCGACGGCCCGGTGAACCCCAGGCGGGTGGAGGTGAAGAACCCGGAGCGGATGGCCGAGATCATCAAGGGCGTGGCGAAATTCCTGGGGGCCGACTTGGTGGGGATCTGCCGCCTGAATCCGGCCTGGGTCTTTACGCACCACGGCCTTCGCATCGACTTCCACAAAGGCCTGGCGGGGAAGCCCATCCAGGTGAACCACCGGCGCGCCATCTCGCTGGGCATCGAGATGGAGTACGCCAACTTCGCCAACTCGCCCGACTTCATCGACAACGCGGCCGTGGGCAAGGGCTACCTGGAAGCGGCCAAGGTGGCCGTGTGCCTGGCGGCGTGGATCCGCGAGATCGGCTGGCCGGCCAAGGCCCACTTCTTCATCAGCGAGGAAGTGGTCCACATCCCCATCGCCGTGGAGGCGGGGCTGGGCGAGCTGGCGCGGAACGGGTCCCTGATCGTCCGCAATTACGGCGCGCGCGTGCGCCTGGCCACGGTGACCACGGACCTGCCCCTGGCGACTGATAGTCCGGTGGATATCGGCGTGCAGGCCATGTGCGACGACTGCAACAAGTGCGCCCACAACTGCCCGGCCCAGTGCATCCCCTACGGCGCCAAGGTGGTGGAGCACAACGTGGAGAAGTGGGCCCTGGACAACCGGAAGTGCATGACCTTCTGGACGGCCAACCGCGCCCGCTTCAACGACTGCGCCCGCTGCATCACCACCTGCCCCTGGAACCTGCCGGACGCCTGGTGGGCCCGCATCGTGACGTGGGGCATCCCCAAATGGCGCTGGTGGCGCAGGGGCCTCCTCTTCTTCGACAACCTGATCCGGGGCAAGAAGCCCAACCCGGAACGCGAGTGGCTTTATTACAACGTCCCCGGCCCGAAGGAAGGCTGGACGATCCCGCCGGTCATCGAGTGACCGAGGACCGGTGAATACCCAATCCCCGTTGACCGAATCCCATTGGCGGTCGGCGCGCCGCGCACGCTGTTCGCGTTGAGGACGTAGGGGCCGACCTTCAGGTCGGCCCGGCGGGGCGGGTCTGAGGACCAGCCCCTACGAGGGCATCCACGATGCCGTTGGTGGTGCCGAGGCTGGTTTCGCCCGAGCGGGCCCAGGCGTACCGGGCCCAGGGGTGGTGGCTGGACCTGACGGTGCCGGACCTCCTGCGGCGCCAGGTGGGGGCGCGGCCGGACGCGCCCGCGGTGATCGCCGGCGAGCGAACGCTCACGTTCGCGGAGCTGGACCGGGAGAGCAACCGGGTGGCGGCGGGCCTGGCCGCGCTGGAGGTGGGGCGGGGCGACGTGGTCTCGTGCCAGCTCAGCAACATCCCGGAGGTCCTGGTGCTCCACCACGCCGCGGCCAAGCGGCGGGCCATCTTCAATCCGATCCACCTGCCCTACCGGGC
>DASPOZ010000236.1:0-4010 GCA_035625755.1 Candidatus Sulfotelmatobacter sp. | reverse complement strand
TGACGCGCGGGGCCCGGGCGTCGGGGGTCGATGATTGTCGATGGACGATCGTCCATCGACGATCCGGGATCTGCGGCGGTGCCAGCGGGCTCGTGTTCTGAACAATCACACATCGTAAATCCCAAATCGTCAATCGAATATCCTCGTTGAGGGGGGGCGGCATGACGAACGGCACGAGGCAGCGGGGGCGCTGGCCCGGGATCGCCGCGGGGAGCGTCCTCGCGTTGAGCGCCATGGTGGGCGCCGAGGCGCCCGCGTGGGCGGGCGCGGTGGCGGAGCGGGTCGTGTTGCCCAACGGGGTGCGGCTGCTGGTGGCCGAGCGGCGCAGCCTTCCGGTGGTGGCCGTAGAGGTGCTGGTGGACGCGGGGGCGCGCTACGAACCGGCCGACAAAGCCGGCTTGGCCAGTCTCACCGCCGGGCTCCTGACGCGGGGCGCGGGGAGCCGCACCGCCACGCAGATCGATGAGGCCGTGGACTTCGTGGGGGCGAGCCTGGAGTCCGGCGCCTCCAGCGAGAACGCGTCCGTCTCCCTGCGGGTCCTCCGCAAGGACCTGGACCTGGGCCTGGACCTCCTGGCCGACGTGCTCCTGCGCCCGACCTTCCCGCCGGAGGAGCTCGAGCGGAGGCGGACGGAGATCCTGGGGGGCATCCAGAAGAAGAAGGACGAGCCGGGGGTCGTGGCGGGGGAGGCCTTCGCCGAGATCGTGTTCGGGCCCCACCCCTACGCGCGCCCGGTGGTCGGAACCGAGCAGACCGTGCCCGGCATCACCCGGGCGGACGTCCAGGCCTTCCACGCCCGCTGGTTCCACCCCGAGGGCACCATCGTGGCGGTGGCGGGCGACGTCTCGCTGGCCGAGATGCAGGCCGCCCTGGAACGGCGCCTGGGCGGGTGGGCGCCCGGCCCCGCGGGGTCGCCCCCGCCGCGCCCGGCCCCCCCGCCCCTGCAGGCCAGCGTCCTCAAGACCGTGCAGCGCTCGCTCACCCAGGCCAACATCGTCCTGGGGCACCTGGGGATCAGCCGCAACGACCCGGACTATTACGCCGTCCAGGTCATGAACTTCATCCTGGGCGGCGGCGGGTTCGGCTCCCGCATCATCGAGGTGGTGCGCGAGGAGCGGGGCTGGGCCTACGATATCAGCAGCAACTTCTTCGGCGCACTGGACCCCGGGTCCTTCGCCGTCTCCCTCCAGACCAAGAACGAGACGGCCATGCCGGCCATCCAGGCCGTGCTGGACGAGATGCGGCGCATGCGGGACCACCCCGTGACGGCGCAGGAACTGGACGACGCCAAGGCGTTCCTCACGGGCAACTTCCCCTTCCGGATGGACACCCTGGGCAAGATGGTGCGCCTGCTGTCGGGGATCGAGCTGTACGGCCTCGGCCTGGACTACCCGGACAGGTACCCGGCCATCATCGCGGCGGTCACCATCGCCGACGTGCAGCGCGTGGCGCAGCAATACTTGCATCCGGACCGGTTCGCCCTCGTCGTGGTGGGCGACCTCCCCAAGGCCAACGTGAAGCTGAACTGATGCGGTTGCGGATCGCGGGGTCCGGGCCCCGGGTGGGCGCCGCTGCGGGCCGGCCCCTGGGTGCCTTGTTCGCCGCACTGGTCTTGGGCGCCGCGCTGGCGCCCCCGGCGGCGCGCGCGGCCACCATCGCCGACTCCCTGAAGGTCCTGGGCGTCATCCTGCCCAACGAGCCCGTGGACGCCCCGGACTTCACGCTGGACGGGCGGGACGGCCGCCCGGTGCGCCTCAAGGGCCTCCGCGGGAAGGTGGTGTTCCTGAGCTTCTGGGCCACCTGGTGCGTACCGTGCCGGGAGGAGATGCCGGCCATGGAACGGCTGTACCAGGCCTACCGGGAGCGCGGGCTGGTGGTGGTGGCGGTGAATTTCAAGGAATCGTCGGCGGAGGTGAAGGCGTTCATGCAGGAGCTGCACCTGACCTTTCCGGCCGTGCTGGACAGGAAGGGGGCGGTGACGGCCGCCTTTAGCGTGCGGCAGCTTCCCGTCACCTACCTGGTGGACCGCGACGGGAAGATCCTGTGGAAGGCGCTCGGGGAGCGGACGTGGGATGGCCTCCCGAGCCGCGGCTATTTCGATCGGCTCCTGGTCGCCGGGGGACGGTGAAGGGCGGGGGTGGACGGCGTGGGCAACCTCTCGGTGCTGGTGGCGATGCTGGCGGGGCTCCTCTCGTTCCTCTCTCCCTGCGTGCTGCCGCTCTTCCCCTCGTACCTTTCCTTCGTGGCCGGCGTCTCCTACGACGAGCTGGCGGGGCCGGCCGCCTCGGCCCGCGCCCGCCGTGCGGTGGTGACCAGTTCCCTCTTTTTCATCCTGGGATTCTCCCTGGTGTTCGTGGCGCTGGGGCTGCCCGTGAGCGTGCTGGGGCAGGCCCTGGCCCGCTACCAGCGGAAGGTCAGCGTGGTGGGCGGCGTGTTCATCATCGCCATGGGCCTCTACGTGGCCGGCTGGCTCCGCCTCCCGTTCCTCATGCGGTACTGGAAGGTGGAGATGAAGGCCCGACCCGCCGGCACCCTGGGCGCCTTCCTGGCCGGGATCACCTTCGCCGCCGGCTGGACGCCGTGCGTGGGGCCCATCCTGGGCTCCATCCTCACGCTGGCCAGCACGGTGGGCAAGGCCAGCACCGGCATGCTGATGCTCGCGGCGTACTCCCTGGGGCTGGCGATCCCGTTCTTCTTGGGGGCGCTGGCCCTGAACCGGTTCCTGGCCCTCTTCGATCGGTACAAGCGCTTCCTGCCGGTGGTGAGCAGGGTGAGTGGGCTCCTGATGGTGTCCGTGGGGGTCCTCCTGGTGACGGACTATTTCACCGTGCTGGCGCGCCTGGCACTGCAGTTCACCCCTGGCTGGCTCTACAAATACCTCTAACGCCGTTCGGTGGTTCGATAGTTCGGTCGTTCGGTGGTTCGATGGGGCCGCCGGGAACCACCGAACCACCGATCGGCCGAACGTGGTCGGTGGAGATGGCGCGGCGCAGGCGAAATGTGCTGGGAGGGATCCTCTCCGGCCGGCCGGACCTCCGCGCGATGGTCCTCCTCCTGTTGCTGGCGCTGGTCCTGGGCCTCGCGGGAGGCTACCTCCTGGTGTGGCGCTACCCGCCCTCTCCCAGGCCCGCTCCCCCGAACCCGCCGGCCTCGCGGATCGGCGCCGGGTCGTGGTCTCAAGGCGCCTGACCGCCCGCCCGCTCCTCCGACCCTCCGTCGGCCGTGCCTCCGAAGAGTGGGGCGCGCTCTCCTGCCCCTTCGCGGCCTGCTGAAACAGGGCCAGCAGGCTGCTGAAAAGGCCCATCGTCTTCCCCCGCTGCCGACGGAACGGCAGCGGGCGCAGCGTTGGCGCGCACGGCCATCGCTCCCCGCTGCCTCGGCGGCAGTGGGTGGCCCGGGCCGTCCGTTCGGGGATGGCAAACGACGTGGGGGTGGGAACGTGGGAGGGTTTCCCGCGCGCCGGGTCAGCGCGCCGGTTCGGCCTCGCCGAAGATCATGCGAACGTGCGTGGCCAGGGTCTCCAAGCGGAAGGGCTTGCTCAGGAAGGCGGTGGCTTCGAGTTGTCGGGCGTCCCACGAGGCCTCGGGGCCCGGATAGCCGGTGATGAGCATCACTGGGAGGCCCGGGTGCACGGCGCGGATCTCCTGCAGGAACTCGATGCCGTCCATCTCGGGCATGCGGATGTCGGTGATGACCAGGTCCACCCCCCGGCGTACTATCTCCAGGCCGGCCTGGGCGTCGCTGGTGCTCTCCACCTGGTAGCCGAGCCCCCGGAGGTACAGCGTCACGGCCTCGCGGGTGCGCGGCTCGTCGTCCACCACCAGGACCCGGCGGGCCGACCGTAACGTGTCGGGCGTCATGCAGGCTCCCTCGAGGTTGCACGGAGCATAGGCGTTCCCCCACGGGGTGTCAAGCCTTCGCGGCAAACCGGTGGGGGCGCTGCCGCCGCCCTCGGGGCATCCCCCTGGCGGTCCCGCGCGCCGTCCGGCGGCTCCCCGCGGCCCTCCAGC
>DASPOZ010000235.1:0-13209 GCA_035625755.1 Candidatus Sulfotelmatobacter sp. | reverse complement strand
GCCGATCGCGGAATGCGGACTGCGGAATGCGGAATGATCGGGCCCGCCTGCCGTCTGACCCGCTGCCGCAAGGCAGCGGGGACAGACATCGGGCCTTTTCAGCAGCCGGCGAAGGCAGGCTGTTCAAGCACCCGTGTGGCGCAGGCTGCTCAAAAAGGCCCAGGTGCAAGGCGGCACGCGAAGCCGAGGTACCCACCGAAGGTGGGTCGGAGGCGTACTCCGGGTACGCCGCAGGGCCACCGCTGCCGTAACGTCGGCAGCGGGAGACTGTCCGAGCGGGCCAACGCCCCACCCGCTGCGGCCGAAGCAGTGGGGAAAGATGCTGGGCCTTTTTCAGCAGCCTGCTGGACCGGCTTCCCTGAAGATCCCCTCTCCCCCGAGGGAGAGGGTGAGGGTGAGAGAACCAGGACGCGGATGGTTTCGGCGACCTGGCGCCCCCAGCCGCACCCTCTCCCTTCGAGGGAGAGGGAGGAGAGGAGACCGTAGCGGTTTTTGGAGAACGGTAGACTAGTGGGCGGCCTCCAGCGTCAAGGCCCCGATCCCGGCCGCCACGTTCAGGCCCGTGTTGCCTTCGACGCTCACCGGCTGGAGGGTGATGGTGTTATTGAAGCCGCCCACCAGGACGTTCGCGCCCACCCCCACGCCGACCGTCGCGCTGGCCGTCGCGCCCGCGTACTGTCCCGCCAGCGCCCCGGCCTTGACGTCGGCCGCCGGCGCGAAGACGCCCCACACCATGACCGCCGCATGCACGTAGCCGATGTCCGCCCCGAACTTCATGATCTTGCCATTGTAGCGTTCCTGCATGTTGGGGGCCCCGGTCGTTGATGGGGAAAAGGTGCAGTTTACGTCGCGGCTGGAGCCGAAGACGAACCCCCAGCCACTGGATACGTTGCAGGTCAGGAACCCCGCCTTGACCCCCGCCTCACCGGCCCCCGCCGGCGCGGCGGCAACCAGCCCCGCCAGGGCGACGATGCCCAGCGCCACCCCGATCCATCCCGCGCGCTTCATGTCCTCCTCCTTTCGGCCGTTGTCTGGCCCATGTCCGGGGGGCCCCCGCGAGGGATGCGCCGGCCCCGGGAGTCACGATCACCCGCAATCATCGCGCATCTTCGCCCATCAGTCAACCACCTTCGCCTTCCGCTCGCGAAGGGCCGCGGCGCGCCGCCTTGCCATTGCAGAATGCGGATTGCGGGACACGCCAGCCGGTACGCCGCCGCGCCCGCAGCGAGCGCGCAAACACCCCAAGGCCCCGCCCGCTGCCGCAGGGCAGCGGGGACAGACATCGGGCCTTTTCAGCAGCCTGCGATGGCAGGCTGTACAAGCACCTGTGTCCCGCAGGCCGCTCAAAAGGGCCCAGGTGCAAGGCGGCGCGCGACGGGCCGAGTGAGGCGTACTCCGGGTACGCCGCAGCGAGCGCCCAAGCGCGCCAACGCCGCAGATGGGCCCTTTTCAGCGGCCTGCTAGCGCAGCGCGATGGGCACCGGGCTCACTCCCCAGATCTCCCGTGCGTATTCCAGCGCCGTCCGATCGCTGGAGAACTTGCCCATGTTGGCGCAGTTCAGGATGGACATGCGCGTCCACGCCGCCGGGTCCCGGTACGCGGCGCTCACCCGTTCCTGGCAGCGCACGTAGGCCGCGTAATCGGCCAGCACCATGTGCTGGTCGCCCCCGTGCAGCAGCCCGTGCACCAGGGGCCCGAACAGGTCGGGCTCCGCCGGCGAGAAGTGCCCCCCGGCGATCATGTCGATGGCGCGCTTCAGCTCCGGGTCCCGCCCGTAGCAGTGCCAGGGGTTGTAGCCCTGGCGCCGCAGGGCCGTCACCTCCTCCGCGCGCAGGCCGAAGATGAAAATATTCTCGGCCCCCACCTCCTCCTCGATCTCCAGGTTGGCGCCGTCCAGCGTCCCGATGGTGAGGGCCCCGTTGAGCGCGAACTTCATGTTGCCGGTGCCCGAGGCCTCCATCCCCGCGGTGGAGATCTGCTCCGAGAGCTCCGCCGCCGGGATGATCTTCTCGGCCAGCGAGACGCCGTAGTTCGCCAGGAACACCACCCTCAGCCGGTCCCCCACGTCGGGATCGGCGTTCACGGCGTCCCCCACGGCGTGGACGAGCTTGATGACCAGCTTGGCCTTGTAATAGGCCGGCGCGGCCTTGCCGGCGAAGATCACGGTGCGGGGCACCCCCCCGCCCCCGGGATCGGCCTTCAGGCGGTTGTAGAGGGTGATCACGTGCAGGACGTTCAGGAGCTGGCGCTTGTACTCGTGGATGCGCTTCACCTGGCAATCGAAGAGCGACCCGGGGTCCACCGCCAGCCGATTGTGCTCCTGGATGTAGCGGGCCAGGCGTTCCTTGTTCTCCCGCTTCACGCGCCGCCACTCCTCCTGGAACCCCGGGGCGTCGGCCAGCGGGGCCAGCCGGCGCAGCGCGTAGGCATCGGTGATCCAGTCCTCGCCGATGTGCCGGGAGATCAGGGCGGCCAGGTCGGGATTGCACTTCCTGAGCCACCGGCGCTGGGTGACGCCGTTGGTCTTGTTGTTGAATTTCCCGGGCCAGAGGTCGTAGAAATCCTTGAACAGGTCCTCCTGCAGGATCCGCGTGTGGAGGGCGGCCACCCCGTTCACCGAATGGCTTCCCACGATGGCCAGGTGGGCCATGCGGATTCTCTTCTCGTCGCCCTCTTCGATGAGGGAGAGGCGCCGCACCCGCTCCTCGTCGCCCGGGTACCGGCGCCGCACCGCCTCCAGGAACCGGTGGTTGATCTCGTAGATGATCTGCATGTGCCGCGGCAGCACGGACTCGATGAGGCTCACGGGCCACAGCTCCAGCGCCTCCGGCAGGACGGTGTGGTTGGTGTAGCCGAAGGTCCGGACCGTGAGGTCCCAGGCCTCCTCCCAGCCCAGGCCCTCCACGTCCACCAGCAGCCGCATCAGCTCCGGGATGGCGATGGCGGGATGCGTGTCGTTCAGCTGGATGGCGTTCTTGCTGGCGAAGGCCGAGAAGGTGTCGTGGGTCTTGCGGTAGCGCCGGATGACGTCCTGCAACGTGGCCGAGACGAAGAAATATTGCTGCCGCAAGCGGAGCTCCCGGCCCACGAAGAAATGGTCGTTGGGGTAGAGCACCCGCGAGATGTTCTCGGACTGGTTCTTCTCCACCACCGCCCGCTCGTAATCGCCGTAGTTGAAATGGTCCAGACGGAACTCGCGGGTGGCCTTGGCGGCCCAGAGCCGCATGGTGTTGACCGTGTTGTTCCGGTAGCCGGGCACGGGCGTATCGTAGGCCATCGCCATGACCTGCTGGGCGTCCACCCAGTCGCTCCGGAACATCCCCTGCGCGTCCAGGTACTGGTAGACCCGCCCGTAGAACTTCACCGGGTAGAGGTATTCCGGCCGGCTGATCTCCCAGGGGTTCCCGTAGCGCAGCCACGTGTCCGGGGCCTCCGCCTGGTGGCCGTCAACGATGTGCTGGCGGAAGATGCCGTATTCGTAGCGGATCCCGTAGCCGTACGCCGGCAGCTCCAGCGTGGCCATGGAATCCAACAGGCAGGCCGCCAGCCGCCCCAGCCCCCCGTTGCCCAGGCCGGCGTCGGGCTCCACCTCGCGCAGCGCCTCCAGGCTGTATCCCAGCTCGTGGATGGCCTGGTGGGCCTCGTCGAACAGCCCGAGGTTGATCAGGCTGTTCCCCAGCATCCTCCCGATCAGGAACTCCAGCGACAGGTAGTAGATCCGCTTCGCGTCCCGGCGGTAATAGGTCTGCTGCGTCGCGATCCACCGCTCGATCAGGCGGTCCCGCACGGTGAGGGCGAGGCTGACGAAGCGGTCGTGGGGCGTGGCCGTGTATTCGTCCTTGGCCAGTGAATAGGTCAGGTGGCTGGCGAACCCGGTTTGCAGGGTCCGTACCTCGGCGCCCGCCAACTCCCGGCCGGGGGCCGACGGCCCGCTCCGCGCGCTCGTCCGATCCAACATGGCGTTCCACCTCACGACGGGCCGGGCCGCGGCGGGTCGCGCCGCGCCATTACGAATTGCGGATTGGGCGGGCCGGTACGCCGCCCTGTCGCTGCCGCATCGTCGGCAGCGGCGAGACACACCCGGCCTCCTTCCGCAGCCTGCCGCAGCAGGCTGGCCGGGAACCCGTGTCCCGCAGGCCGCTCAAAAGGGTCCAGGTGCAAGGCGGCGCGCGAAGGGCCGACTGAGGCGTACTCCGGGTACGCCGCAGGGAGCGCCCGAGCGCGCCAACGCAGCAGATGGGCCCTTTTCAGCGGCCTGCTAGCCGCTCTGGCGCACGTAGTTGAGCCGCAAGTCCGCCAGCAGCCGCTCCAGCTCGTCGCGCTCGCCCTTCTCCGCCACGGGGGCGAGCTGTTCCACCAGGCCCGCCACGCAATCGATGGCCAGGCGCGCCTGCGCCAGGTCCCTGGCGATCAGTTTGGTGGCCGGGTCCACGATGAGGCCCATGTGCACCCAGGCGCGCGCGCTGAGCTCGCCGATGAAGACGCGCACCAGGTCCCCCACCTGGAGGAGGTGCGCCTCGTCGGCCGGCGCCTCCGCCGCCGGGCCGGTGGGTTCAGGGCCCGCCGCCCCCGGCGATTCCACGATGGGCGGGGCCTCGCCGGATTCCTCCCGGCCGGCCCGCCGCTTGTCCGTCACGCGAAAGCCGCCTTCCCCCTCTCCGCCCGCGCCCTTGTCGGCCACGCCCACCACCTCCGGTCCGTCGTCCATCGGGCCGCACCCCACCCCGCGCCTCCGCGACGGGGTCGCCCAAACAAGACTGTGATTTGCCAACCTCTCCCGTGTATCTATAACACGACCGAAGGGCGACTGAAAACTGTCGAAAGGATCGAGGCCCTCGGGGGGCCCCGTTGCCCGGTTGACGAAGAGGTTCTCCCTGTGTCATGTGGATGGTGTCGCGGACGGCCCATCCCCGGCCGCCAGCGGCGCGTGGGGCCTGGGGCGCGGCGAATTGGCCCGTCCGATGGCTGCAGCGGAGAAGACATGCAAACGGACGTCGTGATCGTCGGGGCGGGCGGCGCCGGCATCGCCGCCGCCCTCGAGGCGGCCGGGCGTGGGGCGCGGGTCCTGATCCTCGATCCTGCGGCGGAGGCGGGCGGGACCGCGCGCGGCGCCGGCGGCGGCACCTTCATCGCGGGCTCCCCCCTGCAGGAACGCCTCGGCATCCAAGACTCGCCCGCGCGGGCGCTGGAAGACTGGCTCGCCTGGGGCGGGGGGACGGTGGACGTGGAATGGGCCACCCGCTACGTCGAGGCCGGCGTGGCCGACCTCTACGGCTGGCTGGCGGCCCTCGGCGTCGAATGGGTCCGCGTGGACTGGCACGAAGGGAACCGCGTGCCCCGCTGGCATGCCCCCCGGGGCGGCGGGCTGGGGGTGATCCGCGCGCTCGAGCGGGCCGCCCGGGCCGAGCCCCGCATCGGCTGGTGCCTCCGGACCCGGGCCACAGACCTCGTCGCCGAGGGCGGGCGCGTGGTCGGCGTGCTCGCCGAGGGGCCCGAGGGCCCCGCCGAATACCGTGCGGGGGCGGTGCTGGTGGCGTCGGGCGGGTTCAGCAACAACCTGGAGATGGTGCGGCGGCACGCCGCGCATCTGCCGCCGGGCAGCCGGATCCTGCTGGGCGGGGGCGAGGGCGCGCGCGGCGACGGCCACGCGATCCTGGAACGCATCGGCGCGCAGTTCGCGAACCTGGACGCCCTCTGGATGTATCCCTACGCCACCCCCGACTACCAGGATGCGTCCGGCCTGCGCGGTCTGGTCCTCCGCGGCCTGGAGGGCGACGTGTGGGTGAACCGGCTCGGCCACCGCTTCCACAACGAAGACCTGCGCGGCGGCGCCACCGGCACGCCGGCCCTCCTGGGGCAGCGGCCCGCCACCTGCTGGTGCATCATCGATGCGCGGATCGCCGCCCGCTTCAACGTGGCCCATCCCCGCTACCGGAGCGGCGACACGCCCCTGCGGGACCGCCTGCAGCAGCTCCTGGACGAATCGCCCTTCATCGCCCGCGGCGATAGCCCCGCGGCCCTGGCCTCCGCCGCCGGCCTGGACGGCGGCGCGTTGCGCGAAACCCTCGAAGCCCACAACCGGACGATCGCCGCGGGGCTGGATCGCGATCCCGATTTCGGCCGGTCGCTGCGCGGCCTGGACCCGCTGGCCGAGCCGCCCTTCTACGCCATCCAGTTCTTCCCGCTGGCGCGCAAGAACCTGGGGGGCGTCCGCACCGACCTGGCGTGCCGGGTGCTCGATGGCCAGGATCGGCCCATCCCGGGCCTGTTCGCGGCCGGCGAGGTGGCCGGCATGGCCGGCGGCCGCATCAACGGCCGCGCCGCCCTGGAGGGCACGATGTTCGGCCCCAGCCTCTTCAGCGGCCGCGTGGCCGGCCGCACCATGCCCTGACGCGGCGGCGCCCACCATTGCGGAATGCGGATTGCGGAATGCGGAATGGGAAAGTCGGAGCGCTGTCGCTGCCGTCGAGGCACCGGCGAGAGCCGCCGGGCCTTCTCCCGCAGCCTGCGAAGGCAGGCTGTCCAGGAATCCGCGTTCCGCAGGCCGCTCAAAAGGGCCCAGGTGCAAGGCGGCGTGCGAAGGGCCGAGTGAGGCGTACTCCGCGTACGCCGCAGCGAGCGCCCGAGCGCGCCAACGCCGCAGATGGGCCCTTTTCAGCGGCCTGCGCTAGAGGCGGATGGTGCGCGCGAAGTCGGCCTGGACCTCGCCAGCGACCTCGGCCATCACCTCGGGCGGCAGGTCCTCGTCCAGCAGCAGCACCACGATGGCCCGGCCCCGCTTCTCGCGGCGGCCCACGTGCATGGAGGCGATGTTGATGTTGTGGCGCCCCAGGACGGATCCGATCTTGCCCACCATGCCGGGGCGGTCCTCGTAGGAGAGGATCAGGATGCGGCCTTCGGGGACGAAGTCGATGTGCAGGTCGCGCAGGCGCACGATGCGGGGCGTCCCGTCGAACACGGTGCCCGCGATGATCTTGCGTCCCTGGCGGGTGTGCGTGGTGACGGTGAGGAGGTTGGCGTAGCCGGCCCCCCCTTCCTCGGCGCTCACGCTCACCTCCAGGCTCCTCTCGGCGGCCACGATGCGCGCGTTCACCAGGTTCACCACCCCGGCGGTGATGGGGTCCAGCAGGCCCACCAGCACGGCGCGGGTCAGCAGTTCGGGGTCGCGCCGGCCGATCTGCCCGCCCAGGACCACGTCCAGCCGCTCCAGGTTCTCCGGGTCCAGCTGGATGGAGAAGCGTCCGATCCGCTCGGCCAGGTTGAGGAAGGGCCGCAGCTCCTGGAGCTCCGCCGGGTCCCCCGCGGGGATGTTCACCGCGTGCTCCACCAGGTCGCCGTCCCGGAAGGCCGCCAGCTGGCGCGCCACGTCCACCGCCACGTTCACCTGGGCCTCCTCGGTGTTGGCCCCCAGGTGGGGCGTCACCACCACGCGGGGGTGGGCGATCAGGGCCCGCACCACGTCGCCGCGGGGCGGCTCCTCGGTCCACACGTCCACGGCCGCGCCGGCCACCCGGCCCGCCTGGAGGGCGTCCAGCAAGTCCCGCTCGTTCACGATGCCGCCCCGGGCGCAGTTGATCAGGCGCACCCCGGGCTTCATGCGGCCGAACTCCCCGGCGGCGATCATGTTCGTGGTCTCGTCGGTGAGGGGGACGTGTAGGGTGATCACGTCGGCGGCGCGGAGGAGCCGGTCCAGGTCCGTGAGGCGCACCCCCAGGTCGTGGGCGCGGCGCTCCGGGATGTACGGGTCGTAGGCGAGCACCTCCATCTCGAACCCGCGGAGCCGGGCCGCCACGCGGGAGCCCACCTTGCCCAGCCCGATGATCCCGGCGGTCTTCCGGAACAGCTCGCCCCCGTAGATGGACCGGTCCCACTCCAGGCGCTTCAGGCGCTCGTGGGCGAGGGGGATCCGCCGCACCAGGGCCAGGAGCATCCCCACGGTGTGCTCCGCCGCCGAGACCACGTTGCCGTAGGGCGCGTTGGCCACCACGATGCCGCGCCGCGAGCACGCCTCCACGTCGATGTTGTCCACGCCCACGCCGGCCCGGCCCACGAAGCGCAGGCGCGGGGCGTGTTCCAGCAGCGCGGGCGTCACGGCGGTGGACGATCGGGTGATGATGGCCTCGTAGTCGCCGATGCGGGCCTGGAGCTCCGCGGGGGATGGCTTGGCCACCTGGTCCACCTGGAAGCCCCGTTCGGCCAGGTAGGCGATCCCCTCGGGGGCGATGGCATCGATGACGAGGACGTGCACGGCGGCTCCTCCCGGTGGCGTGGCCCGGGGCGGCGGATCGCCGCCCCGGGCCCGCAACATAGCCAAGGGGAGGCCGTCCGGCAAGCGCGCCGGCCGCCGGCCCGGCGCCGAGACCCATCGCACGGGCGGGGTTCCGGGAATGCCGGCAATAGGATATGCTCTAGCCCAAATGCTGTTCACTTAGGGCGGGACGCGGCCTCGGCCTTCGAGCAAATCCCCCATCCCCCCTTTGCCGGAAATCCCCCCACCGCCCCCCTTTGGCAAAGGGGGGGACGGGGGGATTTCCAAAGGGGAAGAGGTGAGAATTTCGCCCGGCCGACAGCTAGACTGAACAGCAGTGGCGTCAGAGGGTGTTCACCGGAGAGGCGAAGGATGGCCGATGTGGTCGGGATCGTGGGCGTGGGGCGCATGGGCCAGGCCTTCGCGCACCACCTGCTCCAGGCGGGCTTCGAGGTGCATGGGTTCGATCTGGAGGCGAAGCGGATGGACGAACTGGCCGGGCGGGGGGGGATCCCCGCCGATTCGCCGGCGGCGGCCGCGCGGGGGGCCCGCTGGATCCTCACCTCCCTCCCCAACAGCGACGCGGTCCGGAACGCCGTGCTGGGTCCGGATGGGATCGTGGAGGGTGCCGCGGGGGGCACCATCCTCGCCGACACCACCACCTCGCGGCCCCAGGACTCGGAGCGATTGGGCGCCGAGCTGACCGCGCGCGGCATCCGCTTCCTGGATGCGGCCGTGAGCGGGACGAGCGCCATGGCCTGGAAGAAGGACCTGGTGGTCCTCGCCGGGGGGGCGCCGGAGGATTTCGCCGCCTGCCTGCCCTGTCTGCAGGCCATCGGCCGAGCGGCCTACCGGATGGGGCCCGTGGGCGCCGGCGCCATGACCAAGCTCATCGTCAACCTCGTCCTGGCGGGAAACCGCCTGGCGCTCGCCGAGGGGCTCGTCCTGGGGATGAAGGCGGGGATGGCCGGGGAAAGCCTCCTGGCCGTGCTGCAGGACTCCGCGTGCAGCTCGAAGACCATGGGGGACAAGGGGCCCAAGATGCTCCGCGGGGACTACACCCCCGAGGGCCTGGTCGGCATCGCCCTGAAGGATGCCCACCTCATGCTGGAGCAGGGCCGCCGCTTCGGCGCCCCCCTGCTGCTGACAAGCCTCTGGGCCCAGGTGCTCCAGGCCGCCGCCGCGGGCGGCCTGCTGGAACGGGACACCGTGGCGTTCATCGAGGTGCTGCGGGACCTGGCGGGGCTCCCCCGGCGTGCCTAATCCCGGCCCGGGGGGTCGGAGATTCCCGAGACTCCCCAATTTTTTCGCCGCCAGAGCGGTACGAAGGCTTGACCTTCCGGCAGGCAGGCTGTTATCGTCTGCCCGTAAAGACTTGCCGTGCGGTTCGAGGCTGGACGGGAAAGGGCGCCGGAGGCGGAAGGGAGGGCCCGAAGATGAGCCGCTTGCTGAAGATCACGGCGTGGTCGGGATTCATCCTGGTGCTGGCTGCTGTGCCGGTGCTCGCCCAGACGGCGCCACCAGCCGCGCAGCAGCCCACGACAACCGCTCAGGCGCAGGCCGCGCCGGCCGCGGGCGCGTCCGGTGGCTCTGAATCGGACACGAGCGGCGCCACGCCAGCCGCCTGCCTGCCGTGGAGCTATTACCCCTACGGTACTCGTCCGTACCTGTCCCAATGCCCCGAGGGGAGGCTCTACCCGTACGAATCCGGTCCCTCGCCGCTCGCGCCGAGCCCGAGCTCTGCATCCGGCTCATTCGGCTCCGGCTGGTTCTCGCCCCGCTAGCAGGCTGCTGAAAAAGGCCCATCTGCTGCGTTGGCGCGCTCGGGCGCTCCCTGCGGCGTACCCGGCGTACGCCTCAGTCGGCCCTTCGCGCGCCGCCTTGCAGCTGGACCTTTTTGAGCAGCCTGCGGGACACGGGTTCTCCCGCAGCTTGCCCTCGCAGGCTGCGGGAGAAGGCCCGGCGTCTCTCGCCGCTGCCTCGGCGGCAGCGACAGCGTGCCGGCCGGCCCATTCCGCACTCCGCATTTTGCATTCCGCAATGGCGCGGGGGCCTGTGCCCCCGCGCGGGCTATTCGATGGCCTTGTACAGCCGCTGATCGTACAGGCTGCCGCTCATGGGAAGCAGCACCTCCCGGAATGCCTTGGTGTGCGCGGCCACCTCATGCCCCTCCAGGGCCTCCTGATCCTTCCATATCTCCACCAGGGTGAAATGGTTCGGCCGGCTGTTCTGTTGTAACGCCTCGAAGCGCAGGTTGCCCGCGTCCTGGCGGCTGGGCCCCGCCAGTTGCCGGAGGGCGGCGATGCCGTCATCCTTCTTCGGGGGGATGATGTCCACGTGCGTCACCACGTACACGGCGGGGCCCCGCGCCCCCGCCCCCGCCGCCATGGGACCAACCGCCAGACCCCCGTGCGGGCGTTCATCGTAGGCGCTGCCGAGCAGGGGCTTCAGCGCGGCGCGGAACTGCATCATATGCGCGGCCGATCCGTTGGCCTCCTGCGCCTTCTGGTCTCCCCACGCCTCCACGATGGCGAAGTGGTTCGGCCGCTCGCGCCGTTGGAGCACCTCGAAGCGCAGGTTGCCCGCCGCCTTCCGGCTCGCCACACCCAGCGCCTTGAGCAGCGCCGCAGCCTGGTCCCTGGCCGCCGGCATGACCTCGATGTAGGTCACCGAATAGGCGGTGGCGTCGCCGGCGCTCTGGGCGCGAGCATCCTGCATCGCGCCGATCGCCAGCAGCGCCGATCCGAGGACGAGGACACGCAGGTACGCTTTCATCTCACCCCTCCCGGCGCCCACCATTGCGGAATGCGGATTGCGGAATGCGGAATAAGCCGGCCGGTACGCCGCGGCGAGCGCCCGAGCCACCCGGCCCCTGACCCGCTGCCGCAGGGCAGCGGGAAGAGACCCCGGGCTTTTTCAGCGGCCTGCGAAGGCAGGTTGTGCGAGCACCTGTGTTCCGCAGGCCGCTCAAAATGGTCCAGGTGCAAGGCGGCGCTCTCCATTGCGGATTGCGGAATGGGCCGGCCGGTGCGCCGTCAGGCCTCATTCTCCGCTCCTTACGGGTTTCAGCAGCCTGCGAAGGCAAGCTGTACAAGCACCCGTGTTCCGCAGGCCGCTCAAAAGGGTCCAGGTGCAAGGCGGCGCACGAAGCGCCGACTGAGGCGTACGCCGGGTACGCTGCAGGGAGTGCGCGAGCGCGCCAACGCCGCAGATGGGCCCTTTTCAGCGGCCTGCTAGGGCCAGACTTGCACGTACGCCGCCCGCTGCCGCTCCGACGCAGCCCCGAAGTGCGCGTCGTATTCCTTCCGCAGCCATGCGAAGTGATCGGACTTCAGGAACTGCTGAAGGGTCTCCTCGCTCTCGAACTCGTACACCGCCAGGTACTGGAACTTGTCCTCCGGCACGATCGCCCTGTAGCGGCGCGCGCCCACCACGCCCTTGAACTTGAACACGTCCGGGATGTGCTCGTGGTGGTACCATTCGTTGAACGCCTGCTCGCGATCCGGCGTGATGGTCGTCTTCACCGTGAAGAGCGCCGTCGCCATGCTGCCCCTCTCCTGCCCGTGGGCGGGCGTGTTGGTGGCCGCCGAGGCGCGGATTCGGGACTTCGGGAATTCCCGAAGTCCGGGATGTCGCGGCCGATGGTCCGCCTCATGGTCATGGACGAGGCCACTTCCCCGGCGCGCCGCACCCCCGCTGCCGCAACGCCGGCAGCCGGAAATTGTCTGAGAGCACTACCGCCTGACCCGGTGCCGCCGAGGCAGCGGGAACGGACATCGGGCCTTCTCCCGCAGCCTGCGAAGGCAGGCTGTACAAGCATCCCTGTCCCGCAGGCCGCTCAAAAGGGTCCAGGTGCAAGGCGGCGTGCGAAGCGCCGACTGAGGCGTACGCCGGGTACGCCGCAGGGAGTGCGCGAGCGCGCCAACGCGGCAGATGGACCCTTTTCAGCGGCCTGCTGCGGTGACTCGATCCGCGCCCACCGGCACCGGGGGGGTCCTCAGCGCCCCTCGGCGCCGGCCGCCACATAGAAGCTCGGGGTCTCGGCCAGGGGCAGCGTGACCGGCGCATTCCGCTCCGCCGAAAGGTCCGCGGCCATGTATACCTCCATGACCTGGCGCGCCTGCTCCGGCGTGACCAGGACCGGCCGGTCCAGCGCCACCGCCTCGATGAAGTGATCGGTCTCCCGCGCCATGGGCCCGGCGAAGACGTGGTCCACGGATTCCCCGGGCATGGTGGAGAGGGGATAGACCATGCCGCCCTTCAGGGTGGAGAGCATGATGTCCTTGTGGCTGTCGTCGATCAGGAGGGCCCCCTCGGAGCCGACGAACTCGATCTGGGTGGTGGAGAAGTTGGGATACGAAGGGGGCAGGATCCAGCCGGCGCCGATGGTGAAGACCACACCGTCGTCCATGGTCACCACGATCCAGGTGCAGTCGGCGGTGCCGTGTGTGGGCTCCATCACGCGGTACACGGACTGGGCGTACACCCGCACCGGCCGCGCCGGCTCCAGGCACCAGAGCAGGAAATCGATATCGTGGGTGGCCTCCATGGATGCCGGGGAGAGGCGGATCCGCCCGCTGATCTTCTTGCCCAGGTTGCGGGTGATGTGCCGGCTCACCAGCGCGCTCACGGGCCGGCCCAGGGTGCCGTCCATCACGCACCTGCGCACGTAGGCCTGCTTCGGGTTGAAGCGCTGCGAGTAGCCGATGGTGAACTTGAGGTTCCGCTGGCGCGCCAGGGCCATGAGCTCGTCCGCCTCGCGAAGCTCGATGGCCATGGGCTTCTCCAGGAAGACGTGTTTTCCGGCCGCCAGGGCATCGCGGGCCATGGGGTAGTGGGTGGTCTCGGGGGTGGCCGAGACGATCACGGCGTCGATCTCCCGCAGGTCCAGCAGCTCGTGCCACTCGGTGGTCGCCTTGCGGGCGTGCGACTGGTCCGCCACCTCGGCCAGGCGCTGGGG